>JAZUHS010000123.1:0-7138 GCA_045641845.1 Bulleidia sp.
TTGGCCTCCGACTTCACGCTATGGTACAGACTACACAGTTGCTCTCTTGAATGGTGCAAAGGCGGAAACGGATGAGGATATGTATTCCTTCGCGGACTTAATGAGCGGGGAATATGACTATGGTGAACTCAAGGATTCCGAAGAACTGGCAGAAGAATATGAAAATAATGAAGAAATGCGTGAATCCTATGATCAGGCTGTACAGGATACTCTTGAGTATGCCGGTATTGAGCTGATTGAGGATCCGGAAGAGTTTATTACGGAACAGGAGGAAACGGCGGAAGTTTCTGAAGAAACAGTCGTAACTGCAGAAGAGACTGCTGTGCCTGAAGAGATTGAAGAACCGGAAGAAACTCTGGAATATGCGCAGGAAGCAGAAGAACCTGAAGTTGTATATACAAGCCCTCTGCAGCAGGCATATGCGGAACAGACGGGCATTACTGCGGATCGTCAGATTGTAGATTCTTCGGATGCAGGCAGTCAGATTGCAGCGATTCAGAGTATTGCGGATATCGTTACTGCTTCAACAATCGGTGCATATCTGCGTGTGACTTTTGAAGATGGTGAAGACAGCAAATATCTTGTGATTACACCGAATGACAATGACACTGCAGATGCCAATCGTTATCTGTATATCACCCTTGCCGAGGCAGAGAATGCGCTTCTTTCTGAAGCAAACAGCTGTGCTTTGACAATTGTGGATGATGAAGAAGTGCTTCCCTGTGAGATTTCCTTTAATGGTTATGAACAGAATGAAGGCTCCATTACTGTATATTTCAAAAGAGAAGGCTGCCTGAATCAGCTTTCAAGTGTATCTGTTATTTCCTCAAGTGTGAACAGTACTGCAAAAGCAGGCCGTGACTATGGTTTTGTTAACACGGAAGTACTCTTCTCCTTCGGTATTCCTGAAGCTAAGATTACGATTCCTGTGAATGCAGACCTGACGGAAGATCGTACATTTAGGCTCCTGATGCAGGCGGGAGACAATGCGTCTGTAGAGGAAAGTTCTCTTGAAGTGACGATCTATGCACAGCCTCAGCTGATGATGGCAGGACTTTCCCTTGCGGCAGGGCCGATGATGTCGAGAACTCTGGATTATGCTGTACTCAATGAAGATGGAAAAATTAATCTGCAGGATAATTCTCTGTTAACAAAGCACTATACAAATAATTATGACGGTGCCAATTTCTATGATAAGAATGAAGACAGTCTTGTTATGTACTGGAAGAGAGACAGTATTTTCTCCTGGGACTGGACAGGTAAGACAGGTGTCAGTATTAATCTTCAGGCAAATGACAGAGTGTATTCCGGTGCAGCCGCGGATATTGAAAAAGTCGGGGACTGCTTCATTTTCATTTCCGGTTTTGATACACCGGCAGGGGTTGCGGCAAACAAAGAGAATCTCCCCGGTTATTCCACTGTGTACAGCAGCTCATCTCCCATTGGGAAATCACAGAAGCTTTACTATGACAAGAGAGAACCTCAGGGAGAAACAACAGTTCTGCGTCTGATTAACTATGGTCAGTGCAGTGACTGCAATAAGCTTCATGTATCTAATGTACTTCCCATCTACCGCTGGTATGAATGGACTGTTTCTGCGGATGACAGTGATATTCCTGTATTCCTGAATGAAACTGGTGAATATGTACCTGATCGTGAATCTGCACAGCTGAAGTGGCTTGGTGCAAACAATGAAACAGAGAATACTGTACTTACACATGCGGACGATACGCTGACACTGATGCCGGCAGTTAATCTTGCCGGTGATAACAGTTCCTTTGTGAAACTGTCTAAGCTGCATCTGCCGAGCGGTCTGGCAGTTGAAGCAGAGGAAATCAGTGATGGCCGTTATGACATTGCTGTGACGGGTGATCTGCTTACAGCAATGCATACGGGTACGGATGTTAATTTCTATAAGCATCGTATTCTGAATACGAATATGGATACATATTATGGGTTGTCTGAACTTAAGGCGTCCTTTGAATACAAGAATACACAGATTGAAATCAAACAGGCTACCGATGAATTCGGCAGAAGTCTCGGGGATCTTGTTCTCAGCGGTACCGTCAGAAAAGCTTCTGATACACCGTATGATTATCATCTTGGTGATACAGTCCGTATTACGTCAACTCTTGAAGATACAAAGAACTACCACTTTGTTGGCGTAAATGTACGTACGAAGAAAAATGAGACAGATATGAACTGGTCCGGTGATGTTCTGGTTCGTGCGGATGAGAATACGGGTGCTCTGTATCTGAATCCCTATGGAGACCACAGACTCAGAGAAGGCTACTATGAAGTGACACCTGTATATGAATATACAAATAATGCAATTACCGTACGTGTGAAGCTGACGGATGTACCGAAGTTTGAAGAGAACTTCGGCATTCTGATGAACCGCAAGCCTTTTGCATTATTCAGCGGCGGTGTCTGGTACAACGAATATCTGCTGAAGGGTGTTGTACGTTCTTCTGTATATTCTCTTCCTGTAAAGATGAAGAATACTGCTTATGAAGCAGTCTGGACCGAAGCGGATGAAGAAACCGAATATGGCGGTGAAGTCTTCTACTATCAGGCGAAAGCAAAGAAGGAAAACAACGTCATCTATCTTTCTGCAAGAAAAGCCTCAGATCAGACAGAAATCAACGGACGATTGCTGCGTTATGGCTACAATGCTATGACTAAGAATACGGACACAGGCCTTCTGCCGTTTGTCGGTGCACTGATTGCCTGCGGTTCTTCCTCTGCTGTAACAGATACAGAGGGCTGCTATAAGCTGACAGCGAATGCACCTCTTGATACATCGATCCGCTATCTGGTCTGCTATAACGGAAATACCGTGATCAAGGAAACAAAGGCTGTAGGCAATACTGTGACAGACAGCATGATCCTCAATCCGGAAAACGGCACTCTGCTTTCCAATATCACGATTGACGCAGATCAGCAGGGCAAGGCAGGCAGTGTACTTGCACTGAACGGCACATTCACAAAACTGATTATTTCGGATAACGGAAGAACCGTATATAAGCGTACAGTCCTCAATGAAGACGGTTCCTTCGGTACAGAGGATGCTGTGGAACATATTACCGGTGCAGTAGTAACTGTACGTAATACGGAAGGTGCTGCGATTGCGTCCTACAAAGCGGAATACTCCGAAGAAGATAAGGGCTATACAGTTGTGATTCCTCATGATGAAGCAGCGCCTGCAAGCAAGATCTTCTTTAAGATTACTTCCGACCGTACTCCTGCCGACCTGATCGCAGATGAAGAATACAGCGGTATGGATGAAGAAATGATCGAAAACAGTGCAAAGACTGTTTATCACGAAGTCTTCTCCGGATACTCTTTCGCTGAAAGCAGTATGTTATCCGAGTCTGCACCGCAGGATTTCAACTTTATGCCTGACATTGAATTTGTGACACTTCCCTTAGTCAGCACGATCGGATATTACATGCAGTTCCCTTATGTACATGTAAATATCGAAAAGAGAAATCATGAATATCTGGTGTCTGTTGGTGTGTCTGTTATGGATATCGTGGATAAAACGAGAGATTCTCACATTAACCAGTTCGACAGCGGCGGCATTTACAAGTCAAATTTCATTGGTGATGCAACGGGTTTCTTCAACAAAATGGCAACCGGAATGAAGAATTCCGCAAAACTGATCGGCAATATGAGGGAAGCCGCAAAATCCGGAATCAATACGGTTTCCGCTCTTGGCGGCTGGACCTGGAGTTTCAATGTGGCTGCAGGCGCATATGCTAAGTTCACGTTAATGAGTATTGAAAACCCGGATGGCAGCACATATACGGACTTCTTCCTTACCGGTATCGGCGGATATGTCGGTGTAATGGGCGGTGTCAGATGGACATGTTACTGGATTATTCCTGTCATCTTCATGCCTGCATACTTTGGCGCTACAGGTAATGTGATGGTCAATGGTTTCTTCGGCGGTGCAGTGGATCCCAATAGGATCGAAAATCCGCTGACGATCACCGATATTGAAAGAACAACAGCAGACCTTGGCTCTTTCTGCAGATTTGATGCTTCGGTAAAAGGCATACTGACCGTAAATGTCTTCGTCGGTGTCGGTATCTGTCAGGTATTAGGTTTACGTGCCGGTGGTGCAGTGACAATTCTCGGACTGTATCAGCCTCTGCATCCGGATACTATTACCCATGATGCAGGTGCGCAGATTTCCTTCTGGGTAGGGATCACAGCGGATCTCTTTGTCTGCTCCATTCCGATTGGCTACAGTTTCCCGGCTCTCTGCTTTGGCAGTATCGCTGAGGCTCTGGAGATTGATGAAGCGGAAAAGAATCTGGAGAAATCACAGAATGATGAGAGCATTGTTTTCAATGACCAGGCCGCTTCGGGTGATGCTGTATGGGTAAATCAGCCCAGAGTAAGAGCGGGCTTTGAAGGTGTTTCCTGTGATGTTCTGGAATTTGATGCATATGATCATCCGGATTCTCAGCTGATGAAGCTGGATGATGGTTCCATTGTACTGGCATTCATTGACAGAAATGAAAATGCAGACCTGTCCGGATCGGCGGAAGAAACTGCGATTTCCGCTTCTGTACTGAAGATGGCAGTATGCCGCAATGGCATATGGAGCGATCCTGCAGCAGTCGCTAATGATGGTACATCCGACTTCATGCCGGGAATGTCTGATATTGGTGATGGAAAGGTTCTTGTATCCTGGGTTTCCACAAAGCCTCATACAACAAAGGACATTGAAACTGCAGGAGACTATCTGGAAAATACGGAAATCTACTGTGCTATTGTGGATACAGAGGAAATCCTGAGCGGAAACATTACTGCAAAGGTCGAACAGGTTACAAACGATGCATATTACGATTCTGCTCCTGTGCCTGTATACGATAAGACAACAGGCAGATATGCAGTCTTCTTCACAAAGGCAGATCGTAGCGTAAACAGTTCTGCTATGAATCTGTTCAACCCGTATGTTAACAGCGGCGTGGTCGCATATGCTGTACGGGAAGGTGACCACTGGGTAGAGTCCGGACTGGAGGGGGAACTGTATAACCACGCTTTCCTGGCATCCGTAATCAATGATGAGATTCAGTCTCCGGCGATTGCAGACCTGGATGCAATTGCGTATGGTGATCGGAACATGGCGGTTCTTGTCTATACCGTTGATATGGATTCCAGCGGTGATACAGCAAATGATAAAGAACTGTATATGCAGACATATGATTTCGTAAATGATGTGATGTCCAACCCGATTCGTCTGACGGAGGATAATCTCAGTGACACATCACCTCAGCTGGTAAGCAACAGCTACGATGATGGCAGGAAGGATGCGGTCACTGTCTTCTGGTACCACGATGATGAAGTTGTTGCATATCTGAATCTGAGTTCCATCATTGAAAATGCGCTTGTTAAAGACAGTAATGGAGATTATGTACTGAACTACAATTACCGCAGAGAAATGAGCGGTTCTCAGGACGTCAGTTATGAATATGACAGTAAAGTTACATTCTACTCCTATGTAATGCCGGGCGGAGAGATTCCGAAGGACAGACATTCCATGGCTGGCTTTACTGCCGGTACATCCGGTATGGATGGTGTCGATACATATGTGATCTGGCCTGAAAATACTGTGAATGAAAATGGCGATGCATGCGTAGAACTGTATATGACTGCCTTTGTCGGAAACGGCAGGGAAGATGAAGAAATTCCTGAAGGGGAAACAGCTCTCTGGTCGATTCCTTATCGTCTGACTCATTTTGAACAGATGATTGATGAGCCTGCCGCAATTATTGATGATGACAATAATCTGTTTGCTGTATTCAACCAGTACTCGCAGTCTGTGGAAACAGAGGGTGAGAATGCATGGCTGAACGTCTCGGATATCAATCTGATGACACTGAACATGCGTCCCTGCGGAAGTGTGGAAGCTGCTTCAATCGTGCTGGATGATCTGTCTCCGGATCCTATCATCGGTTTTGACAGGACAGTTACGGCAACGTTTGATTTTGTCAACACAGGTGTTTCCTATGCGAAGGGTTTCACTGTAGATATTTATGAAGTGACAGAAGATGGTGAAAACATTCTGCATACATTTACTTACGGATACAAGATGTATCCCGGAGAGCACATTTATCAGACGATTGAATGGAAAGTTCCTGAGAATTTCGAAGGTGCGTATCTGCTTGCGGAAGTACGTGAAGAGGGCTATCCCAATATCCATACAACAGAAAGCGAGAGACTGAGAAAGGAAGTTCAGCTCCGGATCGAAGATCTTTACATTCTGGATGAAAATGGTGAACTGTATGTTGGTGTGCTCCTTACGAATACAGGTAATATGATCACTACGGAAGAAGATTATCTGATCTTTGATCAGTGCGGTCCATTCGCAAATGACTGCGGTGTTGCCCTGGAAGACCGTACCTTTGCTAAAAGAAGAATCAGTGATCTGCATCCTGCTGAAACAAGAGAATTCGTGGCTAAGATCAATGCACCGGAAGGATGCTTTGACCGCTTCGGATATGTCACATGCCTTCTGAAGCTGCTCCATGGCGAAGAACAATATGATGACAGCAGATCCATCGAAGTATGGCCTGGTGAACATGTCACATGCATGATGAACGGTGAGGATATTCCTGAAAGTATCGAAATGACAGAGGGAGAATCTATCGAAGCAGTATTTACAGCGGAAGGCATTGACTATGATGATCTAGTTGTGGTCAGCTCGGATGGTACTGTTGCATCGATTGAAAACGGTATGCTTACTGCAATCGGTGAAGGTACAGCAGACATCTGGCTGGCATTGATGCCCAGCGGTAAAGGGTTTGGCCCGATTGCTGTTACTGTACAGTCAAAGGATGGCCCTAAGCCTACACCTGTACCTGATCCTGAGCCTGATCATCCTGGTCAGAATGATCGTCCGCAGAATGGTGTAGATACCGGTGATGTGTTCCATGGCGGTATCCTTGTGACATTGATGACTTCCTTTGCGGCTGTTACTGCAGCGTTGTGGTTTGCATTAAGACGCAGAGAAAACGATTGATCTGCATGATTTCAAAAGCAGGTATTTCACACAGAAATGTGGGGTTTATGACAAATAGCGTGGCGGCCCTGTAACAGCGATGTGGTGAGGCTATAACAATGG
>JAZUHS010000124.1:0-18587 GCA_045641845.1 Bulleidia sp.
GATAACTATGACAATGTCATCCGTTTCTGTGAAATCGTCAACAGTGACCTCGGTCTTGCCATCGGTGCACGTCATATCACAATTTCCACATGCGGTATTGTACCGAGAATCTATGATTTCGCTGCCGGACATTATCAGTACAATCTGGCAATTTCTCTGCACGCTCCGACGGATGAGCTGCGTGCACGCCTGATGCCGATTGACCGTGCATACAATCTGGATACTCTGATGGCTGCACTGCGCAGTTACAGTGAAGGCAACCATCGCCGTCTGACTTTTGAATATATTCTTCTGAAGGATGTCAATGATACAGATGAAGACGCAGTTACGCTGGCACGTCTGATCCGCGGCATGAATGCCTATGTCAATCTGATCCCGTATAACGAGGTCGATGAAAACGGCTATCATACCGAAGATGAAAAAAAGGCGCTTCATTTCTACGATGTACTGATGAAGAACGGCGTCAAGGCAACTCTGCGTTCCAAGCATGGTGATGATATTGACGCTGCATGCGGTCAGCTGCGTGCAAAACATGAGAAGGCTAAGGAGAACTCATGAAATACTACGGAATCACAGATAAAGGGTTAATACGCAAGAACAATCAGGACAGCTATGTCATCGCAACCAATGAAAAGGGCGATGTTTTTGCCATTGTCGCTGATGGGATCGGCGGTAATCTGGGCGGCGATATTGCCAGCCGTATGGCAGTAGCGCATTTCTCCAAGGTGTTTTCCGAAAATACAGGTTTCACATCCGTTCAGGAAATCCGTGAATGGATTGCTGCAAATGCTTCTGAAGCAAACCGTCAGATTTATCGCTACGGCCGCAGCCACAGCGAACTGAAAGGTATGGGCACAACATTATGCGGTGTCATGATTACACCGCTGGGACGTTTCATCATCAATATCGGTGACAGCCGTGCATATGCATGGTTTGCGGACGGCAGCTTTAAGCTGCTGACAAGAGATCATAACCTTGTCAACGACATGATCCTGCATGGTGAACTGACACCTGAACAGGCCCGCAATTACCCGCACCGCAATGTTATTACCAATGCGCTTGGTGTCTGGGAAACCGTCAGATGCGATATTGACCAGCACAATGAAAAAATGCAGGGAATTCTGCTTTGCTCGGATGGCCTGCATGGATATGTATCCGGCATGCAGATTGCGACAGTTTTGAATGATCGCAGCGGTGATCCTGTTCTGCGTGCAAAGAAACTGATGAAGCTGGCTCTGGAAGCCGGCGGCTACGACAACATTACAGTTGTTCTGATCGATCTTGAGGGGGATGACAGATGAGCAGAAAAAATGTAATTGCCAATCGTTACGAAGTAGTATCTCATATCGGTCAGGGTGGAATGGCAGATGTTTTTCTTGCTGTTGATACAATCCTGAATCGTCAGGTTGCAATCAAGATTCTGCGTTCCGATATGAGTTCCGATGAGACAAGTATTCTGCGTTTTCAGCGCGAAGCGCAGGCAGCGACTGCCCTTGCTCATCCCAATATTGTTGAAATCTATGATGTAGGTGAGTATAAAAAGCACCATTTCATCGTCATGGAATATCTTCCCGGTCATACCTTGAAACAGATTATCCGTGCCCGCGGTCCGCTGTTTGCCGAAGAAGCAGTGGATATCATGAAGCAGCTGACCTCTGCTGTTTCTGCAGCGCACAGCCGCGGTATCATTCATCGTGACCTGAAACCGCAGAATATCATTGTCAAGGCGGATGGTTCCGTCAAGATCCTTGATTTCGGCATTGCTACTGCCAAAGGTGCAATGCAGCTGACGCAGGCTAACAATGTCATGGGCTCTGTACATTACCTTGCCCCTGAACTTGCCCGCGGCAAGTCTGCCTCCGCACAGTCTGATATCTATGCGCTGGGTATTATCTTCTATGAGATGCTCTCCGGTGATGTTCCTTTCAAGGCAGAACAGGCTGTACAGGTTGCTATCGCGCATATGAAGCAGAATATGCCCAGACTCCGTGATACCAATCCGACCCTGCCGCAGGCTCTTGAAAATATCGTCAATCGTGCAACGGCTAAGGATCCGGCGGATCGTTATGCAAGCTGTGAGGAAATGCTGAGAGACATTGTGACCTGTCTGCTTCCGGAAAGAGCAGGAGAACAGGCTGTTCTCTTCCCGCTTTCCGAAGAACCTAAGAAAACAGCACCGCCTAAACCGAAGGCAGAGCCTAAGACAAAACAGAAGACAAAGACAGGAACTTTTGCTCTTTCTTCAAAGGCTAAGCAGAATGCTGCAGCAGCGGAGGACGATGAAACGGAAGCTCCGGTGAAAAGAACTGCTTCCGGCAAGAGAAGAACATCTGCAGATGCACGTAAGACACGCCGCATGAACATGCTGCTGTTCTCCTTTATTGCTCTGATTGCCGTTGCTGCCGTGATTGCAACACTGATTATCACAGGTGTGATTCACCTTGGCTCCGGTAAAGTCAGAATTCCTGAACTTGAAGGCATGACTCTTGCGGAAGCAAAGGATGCTTGTGTGGATTCCGGATTGGTTCTGGATGGCGAAGCTGTTACCTATACCCTGACGGATGATGTCGATAAGGGAAAGATTGTATTTGTTGATCCTGAAATCGGTACGGAAGTCGACAAGGGTACATATGTTACAGTTACGGTATCCAGCGGTATCGGTGTGGAAATGGATGACTTCATCGGTATGAATATCAACGATGCCGAAAGCAGAATCGCTTCCGCATCGGATAAGTATGCACTGATGAAGGTGAATGTTGTTGAAGAGGCAAGTGATGAACCTGCCGGACGTATCATTCGTCAGGAAAAACTGGCTCCCGGTGATAAGTTCAATCCGGAAGTAGCTTCTCAGGTTACGCTGGTTTACTCTTCCTATCCTACGGTGACAATTCCTGAGGATATTATCGGCATGGATATCAATGAAGCTGTACGTAAGCTGGAAGGCATGGATATCGTTGTCAGAACAAGTAATCGTGATACAACACAGATGACACAGGAAGAACTGGACAATCTGGTTGTAGGTGTTGTTATTGAATGCGCTCCTGCGGCAGGTACTTCCTATACGCAGAAGGGCAATAACTATATCACTTTGTATTTTTACTAAGCAGGGGAACGGATGATTGCACGTATTATCAGAATAGTATCAAAAGAATATACAATCCTGAATGAATCCGGCGAGCGCTTTGATGCCATCCTGATGGGTAAAATCCGTCAGCAGATCATTCCTGTCACAGGGGATCTGGTAGAAGCGGAATACACCGATGGCAGATGGGTGATTCAGAAGATTCTGCCGCGTTCGAATGCACTTCGCCGTCCGGCGGTTGCCAATGTCGATCAGGCCCTGATTGTCATGAGCATCAAGGATCCGGATTTTTCACCGGTTCTGATTGACCGTCTTGCCGTGATGATCATGGCCAGCGGCATTACTCCGAAGCTGATCGTGACAAAGTGCGACCTCGGTATTACCGATGAAATAGAAGCACAGATCCGTGAATATGAAAATGGTCCCATGCAGGTGATCAGAGCTGCAAAGGATACATTGGATCCTGCTCTTGCGGATGTTCTCAAAGGCCGAATTTCGGTTCTGACCGGACAGAGCGGTGCCGGCAAGAGTACACTGCTGAATCATCTGGAACCTTCATTCCATCTTGCTACACAGGAAATCTCGAAAGCGCTGGGCAGAGGCAAGCATACAACAAGACACAATGAACTGCATTCCGTTGCAGGAGGTCTTGTTGCGGATACACCCGGTTTCAGTTCACTGGATTTCTCTCACATCAAAGCCGGGGAACTGGGCAGCTATGTCCCTGACTTTGTTCCGTATGTCGGCAAATGCCGATTCAATGACTGCATTCACCAGAATGAACCTGGATGCAGTGTGAAGGAAGCAGTTGAACAGGGACTGATTCCTCAGACAAGATATCAGAGTTATCTTGGCATCCTGAAAATGATTCAGGAGAGAAGGGAGCGTTATATATGATCGTTGCACCGTCCGTATTATCACTTGATTACACACAGATGACAGAACAGTCCGAACAGCTCACAGCATCCGGTGCACAATGGCTGCATTTCGATGTTATGGATGGCCATTTTGTTCCGAACCTGACATTCGGACCGGATATTCTCAAAGCATTCTGCAGAGTATCTCCGTTAGTGAAGGATGTTCACCTGATGGTAACCGATCCTGCTTTCTTTGCGGATGTATTCATTGATGCAGGTGCTGATTATGTTACTTTCCATGAAGAAGCTGTAAAGGATGAAAAGAAGATCCTGGAACTTGCTGCACATATCCGTGAGCGCGGCAGAAAATGCGGTCTGTCCATTAAGCCCGGTACAGATGTCGAAGTACTGCGTCCGTATCTGAATGCCTTTGATATGTTTCTGATCATGTCCGTTGAACCCGGTTTCGGCGGTCAGAAATTCAATCCCGAAGCACCCGGCAGAATTGCGGCACTGAAAGCAATGCTGATGGAAGCAGGCAGTGATGCTTTGATCGAAGTTGATGGCGGTATTAATGCGGAAACAGGCAGACTCTGTGCAGAAGCTGGTGTTGATGCACTGGTTGCCGGTTCCTATGTATTCAAGGGCGATATTGCTGAAAGGGTGGCATCTCTGTGCCTTTAACAGCCGCAATTGCGCTGAAGCTGACAGATGAAATTCCTGAGATTGAAGCAGACTGGATCGGTGCTGACAAAGGTGCTCTAGTACTTGGCGAAAAGCATATCCGTATGAAGCTAGCGATCGGTGATTTCGACTCTGTTGAAGAAGAGGATATTGCTTTGATTCAGCAGTATGCGGATGAAGTTATTCGTCTGAATCCAATCAAAGATGACAGCGATTCCGAAGCTGCGATTCATACTGCTCTGGATAGAGGCTATGAACGTATTCTGATGTTCGGTGCTCTGGGTGGTCGTATTGATCATGAACTGGTCAACATTCGTCTGACTGCGAGGTTTCCCGGTAAGCTCTATCTGTATGATCAGCGCAATCTGATCTATTCTCTTACCCAGGGAATTCATGTAATAGAAAAGAAGGACTATGCATATATTTCCTTCTTCACACAGAAAGAGGCTGTGATCAGCCTGAAGGGTTTTGCTTACAATCTGGATCATCGTCATATTACATGTGATGATCTGTATACACTGTCCAATGAGATTCTTGAGGAGACGGGATTTCTTGAGATCCATGAGGGCAGTCTGATTGTCATGCAGTGCAGAGACTGAAAAACCTTCTGTATACACGATACTGTATCGGGTACAGAAGGTTTCTTTTTATGCAGGATGCTGAAACGAAAAAAAAGAATCCCTGCCGGAATCCTTCTTTTTTTACGCGTTTACACCTTTTGTGTTCTTACTAGCAGACTTCAGTGTCTTTAATGCGCGAGCCGAAATACGAATCGTCTGCGGCTTTCCATCAATGACCATATGAACCTTCTGCAGGTTAACATTCCACTTGCGGCGTGTAGCACGCAGAGAATGAGAACGTCTGTTACCGGACATTGCCTTCTTGCCGGATACTGCACAAACTCTAGACATACTATAACCTCCTTCACTCGCAATTTGCTTAAAAAGATTAACATGTTAAGAGCAATATTGCAATGAAAATATACATAATCGGCAATAGATTCGCAAGCGAAAGTTGAGGCGGAATGTGCGTGCAGGGATTTTTCGCGTGTTAAGGTTCGATGAGAATTTGTTTTATTACTTGATTGATCAAGTGTGATAGAATGTCATAGTAATGTAGGAGGTCAGAATGAGCGATAAGCAAATCTTTACTGCCTTGGAGGTCGCTGATCATGAGGTGCGCCTGATTGTCGGAGAATTCTTCAACACCAGGTTTAATATTATAAAAGTCGAACGTATTCCCTGTAACGGTCTGTCTTTCAGCAAAGTGGAAGATCCCGAAGCTGTGATTACAGCAATCCGTACAGCCGCAGCCAATGCATGCAAAATGCTTGGCTCTGAAATCAAGAAGGTGATTCTTGCCATTCCGTCCTATCGTATGAAAAGATACTCTTTCAAAACAACGGTTAAGGTCGAAGGCATTGATGAAGTGGTTACAATTCAGGATGTCCGCAATGCGATCCGCCAGGCGGAAGCAATGGACATTGATCGCAATCTTGCTCTGATTCAGACTGCAGTTGTCAAGTATACAGTCAATGGCATCAGTTCCCGCAGAATCCCGATTGGTGAACACTGCAGTGATCTGACTTGCGACATCGACCTGCTCTGTGCAGACCGTACGCTTTCCTTTGATCTTGTAAACTGTGTCGAAAGTGCAGGTCTTGCGGTCATGGACATCTATCCCGATGTTTATGCAGTAGGCAAGGAAGCAGCACTGTTTGAACAGGCTGTGGATCGTCAGGTTATTATCCTGAAGCTGGAAAGAACAGCAACTACCCTTGGTCTTCTGCGCAAGGGCAAGCTGATGTCTTCTGTAATTCTGCCTTATGGTACAGAAAGCATGGTACTGCCGATTGAAGAGGCATATGGTCTTCCGTCAGACAAGTGCGTTGAACTGCTGAAATACAGCGTTCGTCTGGATCAGAAGGTCTGCTCCACAAATCCGATTCATCTGTGGAGACAGAATGGCGAGACAAAAACAATCAATGAACAGCAGTTCGTAGACAGTACTGAAAATAATATCAAGTTATGGCTTGACGCAGTGGAAAAAACATGTGTGCCAATCTTGAAAGCAGGAGAAACTACTGTTATTATTACAGGTGAAGGTGGAGAGACTGAAGGTTTAAGTGACCTTGTAGAAAAACGTCTCGGTACTGAAACTCGTTGCTATATACCTGATACACTGGGTGGACGCAATGCCGGTCTGACGGCTTGTCTTGGTTTATTCTATTCATACCAGGATAAACTCCCTATTACAGGTTATATTGACGACAGCCTTGATATGGATGCTTTTGTAAAAGCAGTATCATATCGCGAAAAGAAAGATGATGGAAACAAGGAAGATACGCTGACAAATAAGCTGAAGGGCCTGTTCCACGATGGTAAGAAATAAATAGAAGAGGTAAGACAATGGCAGACTTAGAGTACAATCAGATTGCTAAGATTAAGGTGTTCGGTATCGGTGGTGCCGGCTCCAACGCAGTAAACCGCATGGTTCAGGAAGGCGTACAGGGTGTAGAATTCTACGTCGCAAATACTGACCTTCAGGCTCTGGATATTTCTCCGGTAGCTAACAAGATCCAGCTTGGTAAGGAAGGCCTTGGCGCAGGCGGTAATCCCGACAACGGCCGTAAGGCAGCTGTAGAAAGCGAAGACACAATCCGTAAGGCTATGGAAGGTGCAGACATGATCTTCCTGACAGCAGGTCTCGGCGGCGGTACAGGTACAGGTGCTTCTCCTCTGTTCGCTAAGATTGCCAAGGAACTGGGCTGCCTGACAGTTGGTATCGTTACTAAGCCTTTCTCCTTCGAAGGAAGAAAGAGAATGGTACAGGCTGAACAGGGTCTCGAACAGCTGAAGGAATATGTTGACTCTCTGATCATCATCTCCAATAACAAGGTTCTGCAGGTTATCGGTCACATTCCGTTCGAAGATGCATTCAAAGAAGCTGACAACATTCTGCGTCAGGGTGTACAGACAATCACTGACCTGATTGCTGTTCCTGCAATGATCAACCTGGACTTTGCTGATATTAAGAGCGTTATGGAAGGCAAGGGTTCCGCACTGTTCGGAATCGGTATGGCTGACGGCGAAGATAAGGCTAAGGAAGCTGCACAGAGAGCTATTGAATCTCCTCTGCTGGAAGCTCAGATTATGGGTGCTAAGAGTGCAATCATCAACGTAACTGGTGGTGCCAGCATGTCCGCTTATGATGCATCTGAAGCTGTTGACTGCATCCGTGAAGCAGCAGGCAACGATATCGATATTATCTTCGGTGTTGCTATCAACGACAAGATCGGCGATTCCATCATCGTATCTGTAATCGCTACAGGTTTCGAACTGCCGAAGCCCGAAATGATCGCTACAAACGGTCCCGCTGCTGAAAAGAAGCCCGTTGCTGCTCCTGCACCCGCACCTGCAGCTGCTGTTGTAGCTGATGAAGAAGACGATGTAATCGACTTCGGTACATCCGATAACGATGACAACGTTATTCCCGGTTTCTTCAGAAGAGGTTAATCAAAGTTGATGAAGGCTGTCTTCGGACAGCCTTTTTATTTAGCGAAAGGAGTTTTTATATGAATCGTGAAGATCAGGCTGTTGCATTAAGAAATAAAGGTTATAACTGCGGCCAGGCAGTAGCATGCGCATATGCGGAAGAATACGGAATTGACACACTTTCCATGTTCCGTATGACAGAAGCAATGGGAAGCGGACTTGGCTGTACATTGGGAACATGTGGCGCAATCAACGCTGCCTGCGTGATTGCTTCTCTGAAGATGAGTACAGGCAATCTGGATACACCGAATTCCAAAGGCAAGACTTATCCTGTTGCCAAGCAGATGGTCACTTTGTTTGAACAGGAAGCAGGTGCACTTCGCTGCCGTGATATCAAGGGTATTGAAACAGGCAAGGTCCTCTGTGAATGTGAGGAATGTGTTCGCATTGCCTGCCGTATCATTGATAAGGTCTTAGGATAAGATGGGCAAACGTATCGCATGAATTGCGAGCAGTGTATGCTATACTGAATACCATTAGAAAGGGCAGAGGTAACTGCTTTGGAAAACATATATCCATTTAACAACAACCTGACTGACTCTTTCTGCATAAGGAGAGACTGGTGAATATGACTGAGTCAGGACGATATATACTTGCATTGTTTGTGCTGCTTCTTTTTTCCGGAGTATTCTCTGCAATAGAAACGGCATACTCCAGTGCAAACAAGATTCGCTTGAAGAATATGGCGAATGACGATAATGCGGAAGCTGCGGTTGTACTGAAAGTATTGTCTGATTACGACAGATTTTTAACTGCGGTTCTGATCGGCAACAATATTGTGAACATTGCCAGTGCCACGATCGGCACACTGCTGTTTACAAAATGGTTCGGCGCTGTTCATGGTCCCAGTATTTCCACAATTGTCATTACGGTTATAGTTCTGCTGTTTGGTGAGTTTACACCAAAATCCGTGGCAAAGCAGATTCCGGAAAAGTTCTGCTGTGCAACAGTTGGCTTTGTCAGATTCATTCAGTTCATCATGACACCGCTGTGTATTCTGATGTCCGGATGGCAGCTGATCAGTTCACATATCTTCAAGTTTGAAAGCGATGACTCTGATATTGCGGACGAACTGATCACGATGGTGGATGAAGCCGAGAAAGACGGCGATCTGGAAGAACATGAATCAGATCTGATCTCAGCTGCGATTGAGTTCAATGATCTGGATGTCAGCGATATTCTGACACCCCGTGTGGATCTGGTGGCAGTAGATGTATCCATGGCCATTGATGCAATTGAAACTGTATTCAGACGCAACAGCTTTTCACGTTTACCTGTATACGAAACATCCATCGATAACATCGTAGGTGTTATTCATGAAAAGGACTTTTATGATCTGATGTATCATAACAAAGGTCCGCTGAGAAGAATCATCAAGCCGGTGATCTACACCAGTCCCAACACAAAGATTTCCACACTGCTGAAGCAGCTGCAGGCAGCTAAGCTCCATATGGCTGTTGTGCTGGATGAATATGGCGGTACCGATGGTATCATCACCATGGAAGATATTATCGAAGAACTTGTCGGCGATATCTGGGATGAACATGATACGGTCAAGGAATACTATACAAAGCTGGATGACAACAACTGGCTGGTACGCTGTGACGCTGAGATTGAAGATCTGTTCGATCGCTTTGAAGTGGACGCAGACGATGATGACTATGATTTCATCACCGTTTCCGGATGGGTCATCCATGAACTGGAACACATTCCGCATGTTGGCGAACAGTTTGATTTTGAGAATCTGCATGTTCGTGTCACGAAGGCGGACCAGCGCAAGGTAATTGAAGTAAAGGTCGAAATCGACCATACGAAAGGAGAAGAGGACAACCGGTAACGGCTGTTCTTTGTGCGTTATATGCAGCAGTATTTCAGTGAGACTCCGCTTGCAGTCGGAGATACATATGTATTTACCAAAGAACAGGCCCATCATGCCCGTGATGTAGTTCGCCTGGATCATGAAAAGGTACGTCTGGTTCATGACGGCATCGGTTATTTTGCAATCTGCCGCAGTGAAGGCAAGAGCTTCGTTGCCGAGGTAATTGAACAGGATGACCGTATCAATGAATCTGAGATTGAATTGACTTTATGTGCAGCTCTGATCAGACGTGAAAAGTTTGAGTGGATTCTGCAGAAGGCAACAGAGCTGGGGGTTTCCCGTATTGTTCCGTTTGAATCTTCAAGATGCGTTGTCAAAGCCAAGGCGGAAAAGGCTGAGAAGCAGCTGGGACGATGGCAGGATATTGTTCAGGAAGCTGCTGAGCAGTGCAAGCGCAATCGTATTCCTGAAGTCACACCGATTATGTCCTTTAATGATCTTGCCTCTCTTGAGGCGGAAGTTCGTATGGCAGCATATGAGAACGCCTTTGGCAGAGCTGCATACATCAATGATCTGGTAACCGATCAGAACAGTGCTCTGATCGTCATCGGCCCGGAAGGGGGCTTCAGTGAAACGGAGATCGCTTCTCTTGAGCAGAACGGCTATCAGTCCGTTACCTTCGGAAGCCGTATTCTGCGTGCTGAAACAGCGGCTGTATATGGCTGTGCCGTGATGAGTGAAATCGGTGAAAGGAGGAAGCAGCAGTGAAGTTTTCCATTATGAATCTTGGCTGCAAGGTCAATGCCTACGAGAGCGAAAGTGTTGCCTCACGTCTGGAGCAGGAAGGCTGGCAGCGTGTTGCTTTTGAAGAAACTGCGGATGCTGTCATCATCTTCACCTGTGCGGTAACCAATATGGCAGCACAGAAGAGCCGCAAGATGCTGCATAAGGCCCGCAGAATCAATCCTGAGGCGATTGCGGCTGTTGTGGGCTGTTATGCACAGCTGGATGACGGTCTGCTCGATGAAGCTGAAATCATCGTAGGAACGGCGCATAAGCGTGCTGTACCGGATTATCTGAAACAGTATCTGGAGAATCATGAAAAGATCAGAGATCTTGATCCTCTAGCTGATATTGAATTTGAAACACTGACAACAGGTCAGTTTGAAAACCACTCCCGCGCCTACCTGAAGATTCAGGATGGCTGCAATCAGTTCTGCAGCTACTGCGTCATTCCCTATGCCCGCGGCAGAGAGCGTTCCATGGCACCGGATATGGCTGTATCGGAAGCAGGCAGAATCGCTGAGAATTACCGTGAAATTGTTCTGACCGGCATTCATACCGGCCGCTATGGCAGAGAACATGGTGTTACGCTGGCACAGCTGATGAAGCGGATTCTCGAGCATACCGACCGTCTGCAGAGACTGCGCATTTCCTCCATTGAAGCAACGGAACTGACGGATGAAATGATTGATCTGATTGCTTCCGAGCCGCGCATTGCCCGTCATCTGCACATTCCTCTGCAGTCCGGCAGCGATGGTGTGCTGAAGCGTATGCATCGTCCTTATACTACAGATTGGTATTATGAAAAGATTGAAGAGATCCGCCACCGTATTCCGGATGTAGCCATCTCCTGTGATCTGATTGTTGGCTTCCCGCAGGAAACAGAAGAAGAGTTCAATGAAACCTATGAGTTCCTGCAGAAATGCAGATTTTCCTTCCTGCACGTCTTCCCTTATTCCGTCAGAAAGGGGACGGTTGCAGCGGATATGCCCGGACAGATCGATCCGCAGGTTAAGAAGGAAAGAGTCAGAAAGTGCACAGCGCTTTCCGCCCGTCTTAACGATGCCTACCAGCAGCAGTGGATCGGACGCAGTGCTCAGGTCATGACGGAACAGTATGATGGTGATTTCACCACGGGATATACATCACAGTATATTCCTGTCAGGGTGAAAGGCCACCTTCCTCATGGTACAATGGTGGATGTAGTTCTGACTGAATATAAAGACAGACAGATGTTTGCTGAAGAAAGTGTGAATAAAGATGAAACTGAATGAACTGTTTGAAAATGTACCCGATGTCGAAGTGCGCCAGCTGATGGCTGACAGCCGCAAGAAGCGCCCTGACTCCATCTTCTTCTGTGTAAAGGGAATGCGCAATGATGGTCACAAGTTTGTGGAACAGGCAATTGCCAATGGTGCTGTTGTCGTTGTTCACAGCGAGCCAATCGAGCAGATTCATCCGGAAGTAACTTATATCAAGGTGAAGGATGTAACAGAAGCATTCAATGTTGTCGCTGATGCCTTCTATGGTCATCCCAGCCGTAATCTGACAATGTATGGTGTTACCGGTACAAACGGCAAGTCTTCTATTTCCTGCATGATCAGAGATGTACTGAACCATTTCAGTCCCTGCGGCTATATCGGTACAATCTCCATTGAATACGGCAATGTCAAGCTGCCGCCGCTGCTGACAACACCGGATATTGATGACCTGCATGGTATTCTGCGTGATATGCGCGGTGCAGGAATGACAGCCTGTGCGCTGGAAGCTTCTTCCATCGGCATTGAACAGGGCCGTGTCGGCAGCATCGATTTCGATGTCGCTATCTTTACGAATATGACACATGACCATCTGGACTATCATGGCACAATGCAGAATTACTTTGATGCCAAGAAGATGCTCTTTGATCGTCTCAAGCCGACAGCTTATGCCATTACCAATGTGGATGATCCCTATGGACGTAAGATTGTTGCGGACTGCAAGTGTCCTGTGCTGACTTACGGTATTGATAACGATGCAGACTACAAGGTAACTGATTTCCAGCTTCTGAAGGATCGTACACGTTTTACACTGAAGCATAAGAACAGAGAATACGAGCTTGAGACTAATCTTGTAGCACGTTTCAATCTGTATAACCTGGTTGCTGCGATTGCGGCACTGAACGTCAAGGGTCTGCCGATTGAGGAAATGGCTCCGTTCATCAAGAGCTTCGCACAGATTGAAGGACGTATGCAGAGAATTGAAGACGGACAGCCTTTCAATATCCTGATCGACTTCGCACATACACCCGACGGCATTGAAAAGGTATGCCAGTATGCATCTGCGATCACACCTAAGGAAAACCGCATTATTGCCATTACCGGCAGTGCCGGCAAGCGTGATACGCTGAAGCGTCCGATCTTCGGTCAGATTCTTGACCGCTATTGCGATATGATCATCCTCACGGAAGATGATCCCCGCAATGAACGTCCGGAAGATATTGCCAAGGAGATTGCTTCAGGCATTACAAAGACAAACTATACAGTCATCACAGATCGCTATGATGCGATCCGTCAGGCGATTGAGCTTGCCGAACCGGAGGATTCCATCCTGATTCTGGGCAAGGGCGATGAGAAGTTCATCTATCGTGAATACGGCCGTGAGGCATATGAAGGTGATGATACAATTTCTCATGAAGTTCTGAAGAAGTACTATTTCGCAGATGATGATTCTGATGAAGGAAATTGTTTTCAGTGATTGATTTTTATAAGTCATGCTGATATAATTCTTACGCTAAAAGACGGGAGGTGACGAAAATGTCAAGAGTTGTAGTCAAGGAAAATGAAAATCTGGATGACGCACTGCGCCGCTTCAAGCGTCAGGTCTCCCGCAACGGAACCCTCGCTGAAGCTCGTAAGAGAGAATACTACGTTAAGCCGGGTCTGAAGAGAAAGCTGAAGAGCGAAGCTGCTCGTAAGGCTAAGAAGAGAAGCAAGTAATAAAAGAAAAGAGACGCAAGTCTCTTTTTTTCTATTTGATATATAATGATTGAGTAATTAAAGGAGATCATTGATTTGAAAGAAACAAGAAAGATCATGCTTGACAGTCTGACTCAGGAACAGGTACGTGCATTGCTTGGCGCGGAAGATCATAACCTGACGGTCCTGAGTGAATGCCTGCATCACGATATCTATTTCCGTGACAGCACATTCATCATCCCGGATTGCGACGAGCAGGAATTGGATGTCTTTAACGCAGTTCTTGCAGAACTGACAGGCATCGTAGAAAAGAATAAGGCAGTGCAGGAACAGGATGTCATTTATGCATCCCGCATGGCTTTGCGTAATCAGAAAGCTGACTTTGAACGCATGCATTCCAAAATTGTCGGAAGAACGCTTGCAGGCAGAGCGATCGCTCCGAAAACACATGGCCAGCTGCAGCTGGTCGAAGCAATGGAACGCTGTCCAGTCGTATTTGCAGTAGGACCTGCCGGTACCGGCAAGACATATCTAGCGGTTATCCAGGCGGTTGCAGCGATGAAACGCGGTGATGTAAAGCGTATTGTCCTGACACGTCCTGCGGTTGAGGCAGGGGAGAATCTCGGCTTTCTGCCGGGTGATCTCAAGGAGAAGGTAGATCCGTATCTGACGCCTCTGTACGATGCTCTGCATGATATGCTGGGTACGGAAACAACAGAGCGTTTAATGGAGAGGGGAACCATCGAAGTTGCACCGCTGGCATACATGCGCGGACGTACTCTGGATGATGCCTATGTTATTCTTGATGAAGCACAGAATACAACGATTTCACAGATGAAGATGTTCCTGACCAGACTTGGCTTCCACAGCCGCATGGTTATCAATGGCGATACAACACAGATTGACCTGGAAGGAAAGCGTGAAAGCGGTCTGGTACAGGCTGTGCGTATTCTGCAGGGCATCAAGGATATTGCTGTAGTGGAAATGACCACGGATGATGTAGTACGCCATCCGCTGGTACAGAAAATCATCGAACGTTATGAATCCGAAGGAAGAGGTCATCGCTGATCTCTTCTTTTTTCTTGCACAATAAAAGGCCTGTATCCTTGTGATACAGGCCGAATGGATTGAATATAATCAGTCGAGAACGGGTTCGTCTTCGGAATTGCTGGATGTGGAAGCGTTGATCGCAGAACGTGCGATATTGCAGCAGTGATCACCCATACGTTCCAGATTTGCGAGGATGTCGCAGTATACGGAGTCAGCAACAGCAGATTCGCAGATCTTGTTGGACATACGTTCGAAGTGAGCGTTTCTTGCGTTCAGTTCGAGCATATCCATTGTTTCTTCCTTCTTCAGCAGCTGCTGATAGAGGTAAGGATCCTTAGTGACGAATACATATACACAGTCATCATACATGGAGATGAACTGGTCGAACATGTCATTCATTTCCTTCATTGCATCAGGCGAGAAGGTTGTCTTGGAAGAAGTTACCATCAGGAAGAATTCTACCAGATTCATAGCAACGTCACCCAGACGTTCAAGGTTCTTTGTGACATCCAGATTCAGACGAACATCCAGTTTGTCCATATCTGTCAGATTCGGAACAACAGACAGCTTGATCAGATATTCAGTGATCTTCTGGTCAAACTTATTGATCAGGGATTCGCTGCGGTCGAGCAGATCCTTGTCTTCAGCTGTGCCCTGCTTATTGAGGAACTGCTGTGTTTCAATGACGAACTGTCTGACAACATCGACCATCTTCAGCATTGCGGACTGAGACATCTTGATACCTGCGGAAGGCAGTACTTCAGCAACATTGATATCGAGTTCGTCGATATTGATTTCGAGAGCTTCCGGTTCGCTTCCGGGAATAATGCGGCGTACCAGAGCAACCAGCTGCTTGGTAAACGGCAGGAACATTACAGTTGTTACAACCTTGAAGATGATATTGGCAATAGCAATCTGCATCATCGGATTCATATTGCCGGCAATCATCTGAATGAACTTGGAATAAGGAACCAGCAGAGCCATACCCAGCACGGTAGCAACGATATTCAGGAATGTATGCAGACCGGCTGTACGCTTACCAGCTGTAGGGCCGCCGATTGCAGCGAGCATACCTGTTGCTGTTGTACCGATATTGGCACCGAACATGAACGGCAGGGAAGCGGAGAATGTTACCGCACCGGCATTATACAGTTTCTGGATAACACCGATTGTAGCAGCGGAAGACTGAACGGCAGCTGTCAGAATGACACCGGCGCCCATTGCGAGCAGCGGGTTTCTGGACATTGTCAGAGCGAAGTTGGTGAACTGAGGCATTTCCTTCAGAGCAGCAAGGGCATCGCCCATAGCAGACATACCGAAGAAGATCAGACCGAAGCCGAGCAGTACATCACCGAAGTACTTGATCTTCTGACTCTTGCCGAAGCAGATCATCAGGGAACCAACGAAGACAATGTACAGAGCGTACTTTTCAATGTTGATTGAGATCAGGAATGAAGTGATTGTAGTACCGATATTGGCACCGAAGACGATACCGGCTGCCTGATCAAGAGACATCAGACCTGCACGTACCAGACCGATTGTAATAGCGGTTGTAGCACTTGAGGACTGCATGATGATGGTCAGCAGGATACCGATCAGCAATGCTGATAACGGATTGGATGTATAACGATCAATGTAATCACGGAGCTGGTCGCCGGCAACGGCTTTCAGACCATCTCCCATGAAAGTGATACCGAACATGAAGAGGCCGAAACCGCCCAGAATCATGTTCCACTGTATGGTACTTAATGCCATAATTTTCCTCCTGGATTTGTTAAGTGGTCATCGTATTTAGTTTATCAAAACTTTGACAGATATTTAACAAGAAAACATGGAATAAGCATAATAAGCCACCATTCCATACAGGCATCGTCATGCACTGCATTCATGGTCAGTACCAACCAATGCTTTGTTACGGCAAAAGGAATGCGTTATAATCAAAATGGGAGATAAGACGTATGCTTATTACATTGATTAACAGAACAAATGCGGATATCGAAAAGTATCAGCCGCTGTTTGAAGAGATCGCATCCGCTGCTGAGAAAAGACTGCAGCTTTGTGATGATTATGAAATCAGCGTGACTTTCGTCAGATCGCGCACAATTCATAGCATCAACCGCGACTATCGCGGCATAGATCGTCCTACGGATGTCATCAGCTTTGCAATCCGTGACGGTATGGATGATATGGACATTCCGGAAGAAGAAAAGGATCTGGGCGATATCTTTATTAATATCAACTATGCAAAGAAGCAGGCGAAGGAATACGGACATTCCGAAGACCGCGAAACAGCCTTCCTGTTTACACATGGCCTTCTGCACTGCCTGGGTTATGACCACATGGTCGAGGAGGATGAGAAGGTCATGTTTGCTCTTCAGGACGAGATTCTTGACCCGATCATGCCGAGAAGATGAACAAGTTCAGAAATGCTTTTCAGGGCATACTGACAGGTCTGAAGCATCGCGCCATTGCCGTGCAGTTCATACTTGCAGTCTGTGCCTTCATTGCGGCTGTGGTTCTGCATCTGGAAGCCATGGAATGGGTTGCCGTGATTATCTGCATCGGCATGGTCATTTCGGCGGAGATGCTGAATACCTGTGTGGAAAAGCTGTGTGATTTATATTCACGTGAATACAGTACGGAAATCAGAGATATCAAGGACATTGCGGCCGGTGCAGTTCTGGCAGCTTCATTGGCAGCATTGATCTGCTCTCTCTTGATTCTGTCGAGACATATATAGGAGAAATATTATGATTACTAGAGAAGAACTGATCAGCTATGCATTCGAAGCGGAAAAGAATGCACATGCACCTTATTCCAACTATCACGTCGGTGCTGCGATTGCAACAGCAGACGGCAAGGTATTCCTTGGTGCCAATATTGAAAATGCTTCTTTCGGTGCTACAAACTGTGCGGAAAGAAGTGCTGTTTTTGCGGCATACTCCAATGGCTATCGCAAGGAAAACATCACTGCTCTTGCCATTGTCAGTGATGGCGACAGAATTGCTGCTCCCTGCGGTATCTGCCGTCAGGTTCTCAGTGAGCTGCTGAATCAGAATACACCGATTTACCTGACCAACGGCAAGGATGCAGTAGACACAACGATTGCGGATCTGCTGCCGATGCAGTTCGGCATTGAGGATGTCATTCGATGAGAAGCGGTTTTGTTGCGTTAGCAGGAAGACCGAATGCCGGCAAGAGTACGCTTGTCAATAATCTGATCGGCGAAAAGGTTGCAATTGTTTCCTCCAAGCCGCAGACAACGCGTTCCGAAATCAGAGGTATTCTGACAACGGAAGAATGTCAGATCATCTTCACTGATACTCCCGGCATTCATAAGCCCGGAACACGTCTGGAAGCACGTATGAATAAGGAAGCTGCGGATGTCATGATGGGTGTGGATCTGATTTATCTGGTGGTTGACGGCAGTGTTCCTTTTGCCAAAGGTGATGAGTTTGTCCTGAATATGGTCAAGAATACAGGTCTTCCTGTATTCCTGATTCTGAATAAGGTAGACAAGATGTCCCGCGAAAAGATCATCAAGGTTCTGCAGTCATGGCAGAAACGCTTTGATTTTGCGGAATACTTCCCGCTTTCTGCACTGTTCGACAAGAGCATGAAGGATCTGGTTAAGACAACAGCTTCCTATCTGCCTGAAGGGGATCTGCTCTATCCTGCAGAGATGACAGCAGATGGTTCCGAAAACTTCCGAATTGCCGAGATCATCCGTGAGAAGGTGCTGACATGTACAGAGGATGAAGTTCCCCATTCTACAGCTGTACTTGTAGAAAATAAGGAATA
>JAZUHS010000125.1:0-7760 GCA_045641845.1 Bulleidia sp.
AGCCTCTGCCTGTGATCAACCCCGATTATCCTGCACCTGCGCCTCAGCCTGTTCGTGCACAGTCTGTATTTGCTGAAGAAACAAGACAGCCTGCACCTGCTCCTAAGAAGACTCTGGGTATTGTTGCGGACGCTGCTCCTGCAGCTAAGCCTGTACCTCAGCCTGTAGCAAAACCTGCACCTGCACCTGTTGCTAAGCCTGCAAAGCCGACTAAGCCTGCAAGACCTGCATATAACTTCAAGCCTGTAATCAGCCCGATCTTCGGTGTTGATGACAAGGATATGAATTCTGTAAAGACTGTTACAAGCAGAATCAATGCAAAGGAACAGGCTTCCAAGATGGAAGGCAACATTACTCCCATCATCTCTCCGATGTATGGATCCAATACAGAAGAAAGCATCATTGCTCCTAAGGATGTCCGCAAAACTGCAGCAGCTGCAGCTGTGGCTGATATTCCTGCAGATGATGATGTTCCGGATTTCTCCCTCGACGACATCCTGGCAGTAGGCGATGAAAAGTATGCTGAAGAAAAGAGAGTCGTTGATGAAGCTCCTCTCTTCCCGGATCTTGAATTCGATGATGAAGTAGAAACACCTGCAAAGAAGTCCGCTGCTAAGGACACTCTGTAAGGGATGGAATACTATTTTATAGGCATTAAGGGGACAGGAATGTCCTCTCTTGCGTGTATGCTGAGCGACCTCGGTCATCAGGTAAGCGGCAGTGATCTGAGCAAGCATTTCTTCACTGAAGAAGGTCTGCGTGCACGTAATATTCCGATTCTGGATTTCAATCCGGAGAATATTCATGACAACATGAATATCATTATCGGCAATGCATTCCTTGAGGATTTCCCGGAAGTCATTGCAGCTCGTGCCAACAAGACATGTACCTGCGCTCGTTATCACGAATTTCTGGGTACATTCCTGAAGAGCTATAAGCTGATCAGTATCGCAGGAAGCCATGGCAAGACTACAACTACCGGTATGCTTTCCGGTGTAATGAAGCAGTTCGGCAAGACCGGCTGGCTGATCGGTGATGGTACGGGTCATCTGGAAAAGGATACAGAATACTTCTGTCTGGAATCCGATGAGTTCCGCCGTCACTTCATTGCCTACTATCCTGAATATGCAATCATCACAAATGTAGATATTGACCATGTCGACTATTTCCGTGATGAAGATGACTATCGCAGTGCTTATGAAGAATTTGCGCGCAATGTCTCCAAGGGTCTCGTTATTTTCGGCGAAGACGCTGAGGCACGCAAGATGAAGATCGATACACCGCATCTGTGGTATGGTCTGGAAGAAAATGATGATATTCAGGCAGTTAACGTTGAAGAACGTTCTGACGGCATGGATTTTGATGTTCTCTATAAGGGTGAAATGTATGCGCATTTCTCCACTCCTCTGGTAGGACACCATCTGCTGCTGAACTCTCTGGGTGTAATCGGTATCGGTATTCTCGAAGGCATTCCGGCAGAGCAGATTGAAGCAGGTCTGTGTGCATTCGGCGGGGTAAAGAGACGTTTTGTTGTGGAAGAACACAATGGTGATATTTACATTGATGACTATGCACATCATCCGACAGAAGTCGGTGTGACCATTGATACTGCCAAGCTGAGATTCCCCGGAAAGAAGCTTGTTGCAATTTTCAAGCCTCATCGTGCAAGCCGTGTTAAGTACTTCGCAGATGATTTCGCTGCACAGCTGAAGAAAGCTGACCGTGTATATCTGTGTGAATTCACAAGTATTGACGATAAGCAGGATGGAACAGATATTGATATTACTTATCTGCAGAATCTGATCCCCGGATCTGAAGTTCTGGAAGAGAATGAAAAGGGTGCAGAAGTAATCGCAGATGAGTCTCCCTGTGTATATCTGTTCATGTCCAGTAAGGATATCTATGGACTTGCAGAGCTGGTAAAGCGCTATCACAAGTCTTGAAAGTATTTTCATTTTGAATTATAATGCTGATAAGAAGGAGATTTTTATGGACGCTCTATTATTGGCATTGCAAAACGTATCAGAGCAGTTGCTGCCTATTTTAGGTGCGGCTGCGCTGATTTTTCTTTGTATTCTGCTGAAGAAAATCAGCACACTCATCGAAACAATTACAGCAACTATTAATAAGCTGGATCCTACTCTTCAGAAGGTGGATCTCAGTATTGAAAAGGTTCAGGCTCCTCTGGATACAGTTGTTAAGTACAGTCATTCCCTTGACAAGGTACATGACAAAACAACAGAAGCGCTTGCAAAAGCTGCTGAAGCCGCAAGTGATGGTCTGGACAGCCTGAAGGAAAAGCTGCAGGAAAAGACCGGAATGCCTGCACAGGAGACTGGAAATGACACTGAATAATGATGAAGTAAAGCTCTTCACTGCTGATGAAGAAGATTCTGAAAATACAATTGAATCACTGGAATCCATCGAACAGACAGTTGCAGAACTGAAGAAGAAGATCGCTGAACTGGCAGATGATCCGGTTCCGGCAGAGACAGAGGAAACTGTCTGCACATGTGAAGAACCTGCTGAGGAAGCGTGCTGCTGCGAAAGCGAAACTTCCGCACCCTGCTGCTGTGAGGAAAAGGACGCTGAATCCTGCTGTTGTGAAGCTGAGGAAAAGTGCTACTGTGAGACTGCAGAAGAACCTTGCTGCTGTGAAGAACCTGTCGAGGAACCCTGCTGCAAAGCTGAGGAAGAATGCTGCTGTGCAGAACAGGCTGAGGGAACATGCTGCTGTGAAGAAACGGCTGAACCTGAATGCGAATGCGCTGCAGAAAAGGGCAGTGAAACTGTAGAAAAGATTGCAAAGCTGACTGAACAGGCAGTAGAAACTGCCGGTGAAGTACTTGCTGATCTGGGCAAAAAGGCTGAAGAAGTAGTCAATCAGAACGAAGATCTGAAGAAGACGGTAGATTATATTAAGGCCAATGCGGTTAAGGCAGTGGAAGCTGCCAAGGGTGTAATTGATGGTATGAAGCAGGAACCTAAGCTTCAGGAAGTTACACGCAATGCGCAGGAAATGCTGAATAAGGCTGCTGCTGTTGCAGGTGAAAAGGCTAAGCAAGCTGAGGAATTTGTAAAGTCACATGTTGATGAAGAAAAGTCCGCAGAGCTGCTGAAAAAGCTGGATGAAGCTGCACAGAAGCTGAGCGAAAATACTAAGAAGGCAGTTCTTAAAGCTGATGAAATCTACAATAAGCCTGAGGTTCAGGAAGCTCTTGTAAAGGTTCGTTCTGCTGCTGCGGATATCGGTAAACTGGCTGAAGATGCGCTGAACAGTCTGCTGAAGAAGTCTGCACCTGCTGAAAACAATGCTGAAGATGGTGAAAAGCCTGAAGAAGGAAGCGAGGAATAAATGAAAAGAGTAACGATTTATGATGTAGCTAAGGAGGCAGGTGTATCTCTGGCTACTGTATCACGTGTTATCAATGGTTCTAATGTTGTTAAGGGACCGACAAGGGAACGTGTACAGGCTGCTGTAGATAAGCTTGGTTATAAGCCCAACGCAATTGCACAGGGTCTTGCTCTTCAGAAGACAACTGCAATTGGTCTTGTAATTCCTGAAGCAAGCTTTACTTATACAGGCCAGGTAATCAATGGTCTGATTGATGTTGCCAAGATCTATAACTACAACATCATCCTGCACACAATTACTGCCGGTATTACAGATCTTGCATCTGTAATCGAAGATATCATCAAGTCTCATGTAGATGGTGTCATCCTCTACGTAGATAAGCTGGATATGGCTGAAATGCAGAAGCTTTCTTCCTATAACATTCCGATTGTTGTTGTCGGTGCTAAGGTAAAGGGTGAAAGAATCTGCAGTGTATATGTAGATATCGAAAAGGGTATCTATGAACTGACAACAAAGTATCTGGAAGAAGGCAAGAATAACATTGCCATCATTGAAGACCGCAAGAGCCAGAATGCTGTTGAACAGATGAGAGCAGGTGCTGAAAAGGCATTTGCTGCGAAGGGGCTTGTCTTTGACGGACTGCTCCGTATTCCGCCGGAATCCCGTACTTCATATGCATTCCTTAGCAAGAAGCTGAGAGAAGCTCGTTACGATGTGATGATCGGTAACCGTGACTCTCAGGCGATGGCAATTGTAAATGCAGCTCGTGAAAACGGTATTGCGATTCCGGATGAAATGGAAGTTGTCTGCGTACTCGATACAAAGTACAACACTATGATGCGTCCGCAGATTTCCAGTTTCTCCATCCCGTCTTATGATCTGGGGGCAGTTTCCATGCGTGTTATGACAAAGATGCTGCAGAATCCTGAAAGCATTGTGGATGACTGCATTGAACTGAGTTACCTGTTCACTCCTCGTCAGACAACTAAGGATTGACATTGAATCCCCTCGTGGGTAGAATGCTTTTGCTGAGAACAGGAATAGTAACAGGATTGTACTGTAATAGAGACGTCCCGGTTGGTGCAAGGGAACAGTGAAGAATCCGGCGAATACACCTGGGAGCTTTCTGTCAGAAAAGGCAGAACGTGTGTCTTACGTTACAGGACTAATGAGTGTATGTCAGATGACATAAACTAAGGTGGTACCGCGCTGAGGCGTCCTTAGATCATAAAAGGACGCCTTTTATATTGCGTCCGAAGGAGAGAGTAAAATGGATTTTATTGAAGAATTACAGTGGAGAGGTCTGGTTAAGGACGTAACTAACCTCGAAGAACTGAAAGAGGCTCTGAAGAAGCCTGTAACACTCTACTGCGGATTTGACCCTACTGCTGATTCCCTGCATGTTGGTCATATGCAGCAGATCCTGCTTCTGAGAAGATACCAGAATGCAGGTCATCGTCCGATCGCTCTGTGCGGTGGTTTCACAGGTATGATCGGTGACCCTCGTCCTACAACAGAACGTAAGCTTCTGACTCATGAAGAAGTTCTGCATAATGCAGACTGCATCAAGGGACAGCTGGCAAAGTTCCTGAAGTTCGAAGGTGAAAACTCTGCAATCATGGAAAACAACAACAACTGGCTGGGTGCTATGAGTCTGCTGGACTTCCTGCGTGACTATGGCAAGATGTTCAACGTTTCCTACATGCTGCAGAAGGATACAATCAAGAAGAGACTGGATTCCGGTATTTCCTACACAGAATTCAGCTACACAATTCTGCAGGCTATGGACTGGCTGTCTCTGTTCAGAAAGTACAACTGCCAGATTCAGATCGGCGGTTCCGACCAGTGGGGCAACCTCACTTCCGGTATGGAACTGATTCGTAAGAGCGAAGGCGATACTGCTGAAGTATGGGGTATCACATCTCCGCTGATCACAAAGTCCGACGGTTCCAAGTTCGGTAAGTCCGAAGGCAAAAACGTATGGCTCGATCCTGCTCGTACATCCGCTTATGAATTCTACCAGTTCTGGCTGAATACACCGGATGCCGATGTTATTGACTACCTGAAGAGACTGTCTCTGAGATCTCCTGAAGAAATCATAGCTCTGGAAGCATCCATGCAGGAAGCTCCTGAAAAGCGTGAAGCTCAGAAGGCTTTGGCTGCTGAACTGACAGAACTGAACCATGGTAAGGAAGGTCTGGAAAAGGCTCTGCGTATTACTGAAACATTCTTCAAGGGTGATATCATGACTCTGAGCCCCGAAGAAATGAAGGAAGGTCTGGCTGATGCTAAGAAGTGCACTGTCGAAGATGGTACAACTCTGATCGATACTCTGGTTGCTGCAGGTGTCTGCAAGTCCAAGGGTGAAGCTCGTAAGCTGATCCAGCAGGGTGCTGTTACAGTTAACGGCAATAAGGTTACTGCAATTGATGCAGTTATGACTAAGGCTGATGCTGTTAATGGTGAATTCTCTATCCTGAAGAAGGGTAAGAAGAACTACTTTGTTATCGAATTCTGATGATTCTTATGGGAAGGTCTGTTCTGCGCAGATCTTCTTTTTTAGTGCTGTGCCGGCATAGTGCAGTGGCGGTTTAATACACGTATTTGTCTATGCTATAATAAGAACACTGAGGTAGCGAAATGAAGAAACTGTTAAAGGCAATGTTAATCACAGCAATGATGCTGAGCGGATGTATGAAAAAGTCAGATTCCGAAGACGTGCAGCTGAATACATATAAGGCTTATTATCAGGTCGTACAGGATAATACTTCTTTCATTGCTTCCAGTGACTACTATGATATTTCAGCAGAAATGGCAAAGGTGGGGAGTACATATCGCTATTATGTATTTGTTGATAATCCTCGTATTGCCATGTACAGCTGCAAGATTATGACGATTGAAAATGATGCACCTTACAGTGATCAGAAGGTCATGCCTTCAGTTGGCATTACTGATACACCGAATGCAATGATTCCCGGACAGGTACTGAGTGAGAGCGGTTATGTGAAGGGACTGATTGCCAGCGGTGAAGTGACTAAGCCGGAAGTGAATCTTAAAATTATGGTTGAATGGTCCGATAAAAACAGATCAAAGATCAATCGTGAATTCTACAGCTGTATCATTACAACTGAGTCCGTTGAGTTTGCAGGCGGACTAGCACAGGAGTAAGGGATGACAGGCGCATCCAGACAATCTGAAGACAAAACACTGATCAGGGGAACTGTATTTACCCTGATCGGTTTCTGTTTATGGCAGTCTGCTATTTTCGTCATGTCTGCTGCAATGATGTCTTCTTCAGCAGTACTGGCCGCAGGTATGCTGATCGGTATTCTCATGTTTATCCGAATCTTCTGGTCATGGGGAATCGGCAGTGCTGTATATACAATGATGAGAAATTATGCAGACAGGAAACAGTATCGAAGTCTGCTGGAATTCCGTACGCATGCAATGTATGCGGCTGCTTTGTCTGGTGCTGTCCTTGGTCTTGCGACAGTTTCGGGAGCTGATCGTATCAGTATATGGATCTTAGGCGAAAGCCTGATGGATCAGACAGACATGATTCGCAATGCGCTGTATGCATCAGCATTCTTTCATCTTGGTGTACCGGTGCTGACAGTATTCAGAGCTTTTACAGAAGCGATAGATAACCGACGTATCGCTGTATTGTCAGAAATTACAGAATATGGTTTTCTGCTATTGCTGCTGGTACCGATTGCTGCAGTGGGCAAACTTTCTTTGCCGGTTCTGATTGCAGTGAATATTGCTGCACTGCTGATCGCCATAGGACTGCACCTTCTGCTGGATATGCAGATGAAGGAAAGACTGCTTAGACATGATAAAGAGAAAGTGAAGTCCGAATCGTTTCAGATGATGCTCAAACGCTTTGGCAGATCTTCGCTTCCGTATGCAGTCTCAGGTCTGCTCATGGCTTTGCCGATGCTGCTGGAACTGCCGATGTATCTTGGGTTCTGTCAGAAGATATCGGTATCTGCAGCAGATGTATCTGCCTATGCAAAGATGTACAGTATCCTCGGTCATGGCTTGAGTGCGATCATGACAATGGTCATGATGTCAGTATCTATGCGTTTTCTCAATGAAGCTTCCGATCGTATCAGAAGAAAAGAAGACAGCAGCAGATTTCTGGAAAAGTATTTCTGCAGCGTTGTCATTGCAGTTGTTCCGCTGACTGTAATCTGTTATGCTCTAGGTCCTTACGTGTGGAAACTGCTGCATATTTCTCTGCCTTCTGCATGTAAGGGTGAGTATGTGCTATCATCCATGATGGATGCACTTGCATTCATGAGTGCTGCTCTGGCGGCTGCTGCAGGCAATCGTCGTGAGATGAACGGTTATCTCCTGATTTCACTGCTGATCCGATATGGAACCATGTTTGCGGCAATACGTA
>JAZUHS010000126.1:0-5474 GCA_045641845.1 Bulleidia sp.
CACCGTTAAGTCCGGAATAACCGGGATAGATCTCATAAATATATTCATCATAGCCATTGCCTGTGAAGAAGCAGTCATCCGCATTCAGCGTACCGCGGCTTACAGACATGATGTCATCAGAACAGTCACGGATGGTAACCCCATGCAGATCTGCTGTACCGCCATCCATATTGACACCTTCTGTACCGCAGCCATACAGATCACAATTCACTAACTGTGTACCTTCACTGTCATTCAGACGTGCAACAGCACCTTCGCAGGAATGCCCGCCTTCCTTGTGACCTAGAATCAGATTGGCAAATACCATATTCTGACAGTTCTGTACGATCACAACATTTGCTTCTGAGTCATTGGATACAATCTCTGTTTCTTCTTCTCCGATCACACGTACATCCGTGCAGTTGACAAACAGCAGATAATCCGGGATTTCATACTTTCCTGCAGAGATGCGGATATCACAATTGTTATAGCTTTCACCAGCCAGCAGTGAGTTATACAGACCATCCAGTTCTTCCTGAGAAGTGATATAGATCTGTGTACGTCCTTCTTCTTCGTAAACCACATATCTGCCATAACCATGATCGGATTCAGCCGGAAGTGTCACTTCAGCAGCATCAGACTCTGCCTGTACAGTTTCCTGAGATGTTTCCTGCTTTTCTTCGGCAGCAGTACTGTTTTTCTCGGATGTACCGGAAGCACATCCTGCCATCATAGCGAGCACCAGAAGTGATGCCATTAACTTTCTTTTCATTGTTTCCTTCTTTCTGTTCAACATTGAACATTACGCAGAAATCATACCCGAAAACGTATATGTTGACTATACTGATCGTGTTTAAGCAGAAATTCCATTCAATTGCACATCTTCAGTACCATCACCTTAATATCCGTATCTGCAGAAACTGCGATCCCTGCTGTACATGTATTGGGTTGCGATTGCATAATTACCAGTTTCGATGTTTACCTTCTGAATAGTCTGCATCTTTTTGCGGCAGGATAACGGCTCATTTAAGATATCAGGCTCGAACTCCTGGCAGCTTATTGATGAGCAGGGCACATCTTATTCTTATTTTTGATTTTTCTAAGAATTTCTACTCCCCTGGAAATGGCATCTGCTTCATTTACAGCTTCCATACCTTTCCCTTCAAGAATCCTTTCAATCGCCTGACGAGGATCAAGTGAATGATATGGAAAATACAGTTTCTTCATCTGTTCGGGTTTGGCAATCTTATAGATCTGCCTGCTTGTCAGTTCATAGCAATATGACCAGTAACGATAGATATAGCCTATCCAGTGCATTTCTTCGGCTGTATATTTTTCTTTACCATAAGTGCTTTTACCATACTGCTGATCGATTTCGTCCAGTGCATCTGTAATAGTAAGTGATTCAAACAGAAAACCATCATTGTCCATTCGCTTTGCAAGATCTGAATTAAGGAATCTTCTGGCAAATATCCTTGAGCTGCATTCACATTTATTTAATGACTCTTCAAACAGCTGTGCCTGAAAGCTGCACAGCTTAAGACCTAATGAATCTATCTTTCTCATTGCAGAATATCCTCGATGTACTCGCCCTGGTTGCGATACTGCTTCCTGGCAAGTTTTACCTTATCCTGATTCATACTGAAGCTTTCCTGTCTTGCACTCAGATATGCATGTTTCTCATCTTCGCTCAGATAACATCTTTCCAGCATTGTGATGTTTGAAAGTGCCTTTTCGCTTATGAACACATACTGCATGCCAAGATTTGTCGCAGAAAGGCAATGCTGGCATTGCATATCAGTGATTTCACCATCAATAAAGCTGTCGATGATTTCAAACATTCTGTTATCTGCAATAGGTGCAACGATATAATCTACACCTTCATTTGCGACGGCTATCTTTCTGATCAGTTCATTATTTGTGTATTTATCAAGAATTTCTCGATGGTATGCAATCGTAAGCATCCATTCTCTATCCACTTTGTATTCCTTCTTTTTCAGTCCCGTAGGATTAAACTTCAGCATGTACAGCGAGGAATCTGGATATGCTGCAACAAACATCACTGACTGTTCAAGGCTTTCACCACAGTAGAATCCATTTCCAAAGTCATTGATCTTCTTGTTGTATCCAAGACTTAGTTTACCTTTGATCATAGTCTTTGCACCATGGAACAGAAGAATCTCATTTCCGTTTATCATATCTTCACGATAGAACTGTTCCTTGATTCTGTTGAGACGAATGCCTTTCCTGTATACATAACTGTAGAATTCAGCAATATGTCTGTTGGAAATACTGACTCTTTCATTTAGCCAGTTGCTTACAGTAGCTCTTGTGACATGCAATTCATTTGCCAGTTCTTCAATCGTCAGTCCTGTTATTTCAAGAGCACTTTCAATATCCTGTCTTATTTCAAAGTTCATAATTTTATCACCACACTTGTACATATAGTATTTTACATAGAAGTTCTTTATCGATCAACATACTTCTATGCCCAATATTTTACATAGAAGTTTAGTAGAATGACGGTCTATGCAATAATCATTTTGTGATTTCACGGGTATTTGACGACAATAAGTTTAGGTATACTGATACTGCTTAAGGAGAAAGCACCATGGAAGAACTGTACTTAGAACTGAAGGATACCGAATGGCCTCTGGACTTTATCAGTCATGACCGTACGATCGCAAGAGCGATTGTCTTTGATGATGAAGGAATGTTCTACTTTGCCCATATCACTCGTGATGATGAATTCGGCTGCGTTTCGCTGATTGAAACATCCGGTGGTGGTGTCAAGAAAGGTGAAGATCTGCACACTGCAGTTCGCCGTGAACTGAAAGAAGAATTAGGTGTTCATGTGGATATCCTCTGCAGAATCGGTGTTGTCTCTGACTATTACAATCTGATTCATCGTCACAACATCAACAACTACTTCTTATGCCGTATTGCTTCCTTCACAGAAAATGATCTTACGGAAGCAGAACGTGAACAGTTTCATCTCTCATCAATCAAACTGTCATATGATGATGCCATTTCTGAGTACAGAAAAGGAGTCACCACTAAGCTTGGAAGACTCATCGCCAATCGTGAACTGCCGATTCTGAAGAGGGTGAAGGAACTGATCAGTGAGTATCAGGAATAAAACCTGATTCTGCTATAACGTCAACGAGCCATGGGCTGCATACTCCCATGGCTCTAGTTATTTCTTAGTCTTCTTCTACACTAACCAGTTCCACCTCCATGTGAAATTGATAAATTCAATTCTCAAACAAGAAGCTATGTCAGCTAAAGACATAGCCTCCTGTGCAGCGACGGTTTCTGTGACGGAGCATTTCTGTTGGAATGCCGTCCTCAGCCAGCAGCTTCATGTATTTGTCGAAGTTCTTTTCAATGTCCTGTTCGGACTTCTTTCTGTTCATCTTTTCAAAATTGCTGTAGCGATCTGCGAGAATTCTGTTTTTCATATTCGTTTTTCCATCCTTTCGACACCAAAAGCCTATACCCCGTCTTTCCGCCGATTTTTTCCCGTGTTTTCTGTCATCACCAAGATAGGAACATCGGCCATCAGCGCAGCGTTCGCAAAACAGTAATACCGAAAAAAGAACAGAGCTATGTATGGACACAATTCCGTGCATAGCTCTGCTTTGTCGGTATAAGAATGTATCATATTGGTTGTTACACGAATAGATATTAGCAAGAATGACTATAATGATTAGATTGATAACAAGAAAGATCGGAGGTGCTATATGTTATTTTCTGAAAGTGAATGCGTAAAATTAAAATCTATGGTAGTAAGTGATATCTGCAAAGAAATAATTGCTTTTGCCAATACCATGGGCGGGATCTTGTACATCGGTGTTACCGATGATGGAACACCGATTGGTGTCGAAGATCCTGATCAGGTGATCCTGCAGCTGAACAATAAAGTACGTGACTCTATCAAACCTGATGTTACTATGTTTGTCCGTTATGAAACGCAAATGATAGATGAGAAACCGATTATCGCAGTTACTGTACAGAGAGGAACAGATCGGCCCTACTATCTATCCTCGAAGGGGCTGAAGCCAAGTGGGGTATTTGTCCGTAACGGTACATCCTCCGATCCGGCAACAGATACATCAATTCGCAGGATGATCAAAGAAACCGATGGAGACAGCTTTGAAGCAATGCGGTCTCTGGAGCAGTCTCTGACCTTTAAAACCGCCTCTGCACAATTTGCCAAGCAAAAGGTTCCTTTTGATCCTGCCAAAATGCAAACACTTGGAATGATATCTGCAGATGGAATCTATACTAACGTTGCCATGCTGTTGTCCGATCAGTGTTGCCATACCATAAAAGCAGCAACCTTTTCCGGGATAGATAAGAGCGTTTTTCAGGATAGACGCGAATTCTCAGGTTCATTATTTCAGCAAATGGATGAACTGTATGCCTATCTGGATCTTAGAAATCAGACAAAGGCAACCTTTGAAGGTCTGTACCGCTTAGATACCAGAGACTATCCAGAGGAAGCGCTTCGAGAGGCTTTACTGAACTGTCTGGTCCATAGAGATTACTCCTTCAGTGCCAGCACACTTGTCAGCATATATGATGATCGGATCGAGTTTGTTTCAGTCGGAGGGCTTCCTGCAGGCATTGAGCTTGAGGACATCATGCTAGGCTTGTCCTTATGCAGAAACCCTAAACTCGCAGCAGTGTTTTATCGATTGAAATTAATTGAAGCATACGGTACCGGCATGCCAAAGATTATGAATGCCTACAGCAGATACGCAGTAAAACCCAAAATCGAAGCAACGAAAAATGCATTTAAGATCACTTTGCCAAACTGCAACTATAATACTGAAAGTCCAGCAAATGGAAATCTCGTGTCTGATTATGAAACACGAATTGTAGAATTTATCAAAGAGCATGGCTTTGCTGTCCGCAGTGATATTGATGCATTACTGGGTGTCAGCCAGTCAACAGCCAGCAGGATTTTAAGACAAATGATACAGTCAGAACTGATTTATCCGGAAGGAAGAGGAAAAATACACGCTACAGAAGAAAATAGCATCATCGGTAAGAAGGTTCCATCAATGACTGATGCTGAAAAGTGTATAAAATCACTTGCCTTGTGTCCTGTTGCTCGCAGCGATTATTTTGCCGAATACAGGAATGATTTCGACACGATTCTCGACGTATCGATTGTCAGTTCACATTCTGATCCCGTTATGAGTGCAAACCACGGAGAAGGTGATTAACTCCCTAGTATAATTCCCAGGCTGATAAATTGGGACTTCGTGTATTGTAAAGCAATACAATCAATCATTATTTACCAAAACAAACCCTCCTCGGGTTTGTTTTTTGCTTTCACATTAACAGGAACACTGTTCAATCAAAGCTTTCATCGTACGCAATGCACTGTTTACTTCCTGCAGTACATTAGGCACAAAGGAGAGCGGCATTGCATCCGGATTGGATGGACGTCCGGCGAAGTACAGCTCTACACCACGTTCAATCGC
>JAZUHS010000127.1:0-7814 GCA_045641845.1 Bulleidia sp.
ACAAACGAAGTATAGCATCTCGCAAGGTTTATGTGTGATATCACACAATTTCTTAGGAAATGAAAAAGACCGGCTCATCTGAACCGGTCTCATCAGCTGTATTGATTAAGCCTGCTGTGCCTGTACAACGGTGATTGCAACTACACCAACGATGTCTTCCCAGAAGCAGCCTCTGGACAGATCGTTAACGGGCTTTGCAATACCCTGCAGCAGAGGTCCGTAAGCTTCAGCCTTAGCGAGTCTCTGAGCGAGCTTGTATGCGGAGTTGCCGCCGTCGAGGTTAGGGAATACGAGAACGTTTGCCTTACCTGCAACAGGGGAGTTAGGAGCCTTGGAAGCACCAACTTCAGGAACGATCGCAGCATCTACCTGCAGTTCGCCATCGCAGAGCAGTTCAGGATATTCTTCATGAGCCTTTGCTACAGCAGCTGTAACCTTGTCAACAAGAGCGTGCTTAGCGGAACCGTGGGAAGAATGGGAGATGAAAGCAACCTTTGCTTCCTTACCGATCAGAGCTTCAAAGCTCTTAGCTGTATCGTTAGCGATTGCAGCAAGCTGTTCGGAATCGGGATCCTGGTTCAGACCGCAGTCAGCGAATACAAATGTACCGTTTTCGCCATATTCGCAGTTGGGAACATCGATAACCATGCATGCGGATACGAGCTTAGCACCAGGAGCTGTCTTCAGAATCTGCAGAGCAGGACGCAGTGTGTTAGCTGTAGAATGGCAGGCACCGGAAACCAGACCGTCAGCGTCGCCGACCTTAACCATTACTGTACCGAATGTTGTACGGTCAGCCAGCAGAGCTTCCTTAGCGCCTTCAGGTGTCATACCCTTCTTCTTTCTCAGTTCATAGAGGCATGTTGCATATTCTTCGAACTTAGGGCAGTTTTCAGGATCTACAACTTCAGCACCTGTTACATCAACGCCGTACTTTTCAGCATCAGCCTTGATTACTTCGGGGTTGCCGAGGAGGATCAGCTTAGCTGTACCTTCTTCGAGAACCTTGGCGGCAGCACGAATTGTTCTTTCGTCTTCGGATTCGGGCAGAACGATTGTCTTGACGTCAGCTCTTGCCTTTTCTTTGATCTGTTCAATAAATGACATAGTTTTTGTTTTCTCCTTCTATTATGTATTTACAGATTTTTACATATTTAACTTTATTCCAATTTGCTGAAAAGTCCATTCATTTTACGACTGATTTAGATGGCAATTGGGAATGGTTAACCTTTCTTGCCGGGCATACGAATCATTCGAGACAGAATAGCAACACATGCTATAATTAAGTACAGACTAACTACTAATCAAAAAGGAGAAATGATCATATGGCACAGTTTACAATCGAAAACGAAGAAGTTGTTGTATCCGTTGATGAACATGCATCTGAAATTCACAGCTTCAAGGACAAGAAGACAGGCATTGAATATATGTGGCAGGGTGATGCTGCATACTGGAAGGGCCGCAATCCTACATTATTCCCGATGGTAGGCAGCACATGGGATAAGACACTGCACATCAAGGGCAAGGAATACAAGACAGGCAACCATGGCTTTACAAGAAACAGTGAATTCACATGTGTTTCTCATACTGCTGATACAATCGTCATGGAACTGAAGGATTCCGAAGCTACACGTGCTGAATATCCTTACGGCTTCACAATGCATATCACATATACTCTGACAGGCAGAAAGCTTGGTATCCATTATTCCATCGTAAACGAAAACGATGAAACAATGCCTTTCAACTTCGGTCTGCATCCTGCTTTCAATGCACCTGCAGGTGAAGGCAGCTTCGAAGACTGCCGTATTGAATTCAATACACCTGAAACATTTGAATGGCTGACAACAAAGATGGAAAACGGCACAGTTCTGGAACTGGACCGCGAAGCTCTGGCTGCTACAGTCATCATCGCTGATCCGAAGAGCACAGCTTCCACATTAACAAACGGCAAGCATGGTGTTACAGTCGGCTACAGTGGCTATGAATGGCTGGCATTCTGGTCTCCCAAGGCACCGTTCGTATGCATCGAACCCTGGCATTCTCATACAGACTTCGACAAGGTAGAAGTTCCTTTCGAAGAAAGAGAAGGTACACTGTTCCTGGATGCGCACAAGGAATGGACAAGCGAATACACAATCGAAGTATTCTGATCTGAAAGGGTTATTCTGAATCATGTTCAGTATTGTTGTCTGCAACAATTATGAAGATGTATGCAGAGAGGCGTTTTCGCATGTGCGCAGAGTCATGCATAAGCGCAATCCTGTTCTTGGTCTTGCGACCGGCTCAACTCCTTTAGGTCTCTATAAGAAGATGATTGAGGATCATAACGTCAACGGTACAACCTACCGCGGTGTGATCTCCTTCAATCTGGATGAATATCTGGGTCTGCCGGAAGATCATCCGCAGTCCTATCATCGTTTCATGCAGGACAATCTGTTCAGTTCACTGGACATTCTGCCGGAGAATGCACATGTTCCCAATGGCAATGCAGCGGATATGGCTGCGGAATGTGCTGCTTATGAGAAGATGCTGGATGAAAATGTAGTGGACCTGCAGATTCTCGGTATCGGTGCCAATGGACACATCGGCTTCAATGAACCCGGTACATCCTTTGATTCCGTTACACATGTAGTGGAACTGACAGATCAGACCAGAAGTGATAACGCACGTTTCTTTGAGAATGACAAGGGCAAGGTTCCGGAAAAAGCAGTGACCATGGGCTTGTCTTCTATTATCAAGGCGCGTCGTATTCTGATTATCGCAACAGGCAGAAACAAGGCCAAGGCAGTGGCAGGTCTGGTGCAGAAGAAGCCGGATCCTTCCTGTCCTGCAAGCATTCTGCAGAATCATAACAATGTGACAGTGATCCTGGATAAAGATGCGGCCAGCATGCTTATGATCTGAGCGTGCGGCTGTGAGGGATCACGCGCATATGCAATAATATCCGTGGAGGTAACATATTATGGATATCATCAAGACAACTGAAGAATACGATCGTGTTCTGAGTGAGAACAAGTCCGTATTCGTTGATTTCTACGCAGACTGGTGCGGTCCCTGCAAGATGGTTGCACCGTTAGTTGAAGCTTTATCTGTAAGTCATACAGCAGTAAAGTTTGTTAAGGTTAATGTCGACATCCTGCCGGATGTTGCACAGAGATACGGCATCATGTCCATTCCGACAATGATCGCTTTCAAGGATGGCGCTCCGGTTGCCAGTGCACTGGGTTTCAGACCCCAGACTGAACTGGAAAAGATCGTCATTGCTGCTGAATAAGAGCTGTACTGGTAAACATGGCGTTCTCCGTTGAGAGAACGCCTTTTTTCTGTGCGGAAAAGGATAAAAAGTTTATCAATTCTAAACAAAAAGTTTATTTTCCTATTGCGCGGAAAAACGATAAACGTATAATAATAATCGTTTGGCAAATGTAATTATTTTGTTTAGTATTACCAAACACGGAGGCGCTATGATTGACATTGGACAGCGAATTAAACAGCTGCGCATCAAGAACGGCCTCACGCTTCAGGAACTAGCATCGAGAACTGAGCTGACCAAGGGATTTCTTTCCCAGCTGGAGAGAAATCTGACCTCACCGTCTCTGCAGACGCTGGAGGATATTGCGGAAGCTCTCGGTACAAACATGTCCGGCTTCTTTGAAGAAGAGAAGGATGGTCGTGTTGTATTTACACCGGAAGATGCATTTGTGGATGAACGTGAAGATCAGACGGTCACATGGGTGATTCCGAATGCGCAGAAAAATGCAATGGAACCTGTCATCCTGAAACTGAATCCGGGTGCAGTGTCCATGAAAATCGAACCGCATGAAGGCGAAGAATTCGGATATGTGCTTAACGGCCGCGTTGCACTGGTCTCCGAAAAAAGCCCGAAGGCACAGACAGTACGCAAGGGGGATTCCTTCTATGTTTCAGGTGATCATGCGCACTGGCTGGAGAATCGTTCCAACAAGATCGCGGAAGTGCTGTGGGTCAGCACACCGCCGGAGTTTTGATACAGAAGGGGATAGAAAATGGCAAAGAAACTCATTGAAATCAGAAATGTTGTAAAGACATTTGACAAGCAGGTTGTTCTGAAAGGTATTTCTCTGGATATCTTTGAGAATGAATTTGTTACTCTGCTTGGTCCGTCCGGCTGCGGCAAGACAACACTGCTGCGAATCATTGCCGGCTTCCTGGATCCGACTGAGGGTCAGGTAATGATGGATGGCATCAATATTGCGGAAGTACCTGCATATAAGAGAGATGTAAATACTGTCTTCCAGCACTATGCGCTTTTCCCGCATCTGGATGTTTATGACAATATTGCATTTGGTCTGAATATCAAGAAGATGCCCAAGGATATCATCCGTCAGAAGGTTATGCGTATGATCAAGCTGGTTGGTCTGGAAGGCTTCGAACACAGAGATATCAATGCGATGTCCGGCGGTCAGCAGCAGCGTGTTGCGATTGCACGTGCGCTTGTCAATGAACCCCGTGTACTTCTTCTTGATGAATCCTTAAGTGCTCTGGATAAGAATCTGCGTAAGGAAATGCAGCTGGAACTGAAGGAAATTCAGCGTGAAGTAGGTATTACCTTCGTCTTTGTTACACATGACCAGGAAGAAGCACTGACAATGTCCGATAAGATTGTCATCATGAAGGACGGTATCATCGAACAGATCGGTACTCCTACAGAAGTTTATAACGAACCTGTTAACGAATTCTGCGCACGCTTCATCGGTGACTCCAATATCATTGACGGTGTCATGAAGCAGGATAATCTGGTAAGCTTTGATGAAGTTGACTATGAATGCGCTGACTACGGTTTCGGTGAAAACGAAAATGTTGATATTGTAATTCGTCCGGAAGACATCGATATTGTTGAAAGAAACAAGGGTCTGCTCAATGGTGAAGTGAAGTCTGTTCTTTTCAAGGGCGTGCATTATGAAGTAATTGCGGAAACATCTTCCGGTACTTCCAAGACAGTTACTATGCATGTGACAAGTGAACATGACATTGTAAATCCTGAAGCTCATGAAAGTATTTCCGCTGCGTCCTTCAATATGGACCTTGCCGATGTTGAAACTCTGACAGAAAGTGAAATCATTGCCCGTGCCAATGCTCGTGCATGGACAGATGAAGGTGAGGATGTTTCCCTGACAAGTGTCAAGTATGAAGTGAAGCCGGAAGTAGGCAAGTATCCCTGTGAATTCTCTACAGATGCAGGTACAAAGAAGACAATTGTCATCAATGTTGTAAAGCCGGTTACTGTTGAAGATGCACTGAACGGTGAGGGTATTCAGGCTTTCGACTTCTTCTGCACAGTCGATGACATCAAGGAATCCATTGCGCTGGATACAGACCTGATTCAGTGGGCCGATGCGTATGCATGGAATACAGAAGATGAATCCAGAGTTGAAATCTGGGACGTCAAGTATGACTTCGATGATGAAAACATCGAAGAAGGTGATTATAAGGTGACCTTCTCCACACAGGGCCGTGAACTTAAGATTGAAACAACCAAGAAGATTGAAACAGGTGAACGTGTAGGTCTCTACTGGGATCCTGAAGATATTCATGTCATGAGAAAGATGAACTGAGATTATGAAAGCATTCAGCAAACTTGTCTATCCGTATGTCGTATGGATGGCAGTCATGATCATCGTTCCGATGCTTATGATTGTGCTGTACGCATGCACGGTGCAGGGCAATTCCGTATTGACTCTGCAGTTTACATTCGCCAACTTCATCAGGTTCTTCCAGGATAAGATCTTCCCCAGCGTACTTCTGCGCTCGCTGAAGATGGCCTTTGTTACTACTACAATCTGTATCGCAATCGGTTATCCGGCTGCGTATGTAATGTCCAGACTGAAGGCAAACTCCCAGGCTCTGATGGTTCTTCTGGTTACTCTTCCGACATGGATCAACATGCTGGTCCGTACTTATGCATGGAAGGGTATCCTCGGTAACTTCGGTGCTTCTGCGGAAGTGTCAGTCTATGTCGGCATGGTATACAACTTCCTGCCGTTCATGATCCTTCAGATCTATACATCCTTAAGCAAGATCGATCCGTCTTTGCTGATCGCTGCACATGACCTTGGAGCCAATAACCGACAGACATTCCTGAGAGTTACACTGCCGTTATCTCTCTCCGGTGTCGTTTCCGGTATCACTCTGGTATTCCTGCCGGCTGTATCCAGCTTCTTTATCCCGAAGCTGCTGGGCGGCGGACAGTATGTGCTGATCGGTAACCTGATCGAAGACTACTTCGTATCTACAGGTGACTGGAACTTCGGTTCTGCCATCTCTCTGATTATGGCGATCATCATCCTGATCTCCATGTACATTACAAGAAAACTGGATAGGGAAACGGAGGGCAGCAACTGATGGAAGAAAAAAAGAACGGACTGTTCGGAAGAGTCTACATGTGGCTGATTCTTGCCTTCTTCTATCTTCCGATTGTTTATGTAGTATTCTTCAGCTTCAACTCTTCCAAGTCTCTGTCGAAGTTCTCCGGCTTCTCACTGAAGTGGTATGAAGCGATGTTTGCCAATCGTTCCATTATGGAAGCGATCGGCTATACCGTACTGTGTGCGGTAATTGCGACCATTGTCTCCACAATTGTCGGTACAATCACTGCGATCGGTATGAGCAAGAGCAGCAAGATCATGCGTGAAGTCATCACTCAGGTCAACAATCTGCCGATGCTCAATCCGGAAATTGTAACAGCGATCGGTCTGATGCTGTTCTTCACATCTCTGCGTATCAAGACAGGTTTCATGACAATGCTTCTTGCGCATATTGCCTTCTGTATTCCTTATGTTATCCTGTCTGTACTGCCTCGTTTAAGACGTCTGGATCCGAATATCGCGGAAGCTGCGATGGACCTTGGCTGCACTCCCTGGCAGGCAATGTGGAAAGTCATCATCCCTCAGATCAAGGGCGGTATCGTGGCCGGTGCTCTGGTAGCATTCTCCATGTCCTTCGATGACTTCGTTATTTCCATGTTTACTACCGGTCCCGGTGTAAGCAATATCTCCATCTACGTTTATGCAAACGTAAAGAGAGTCAATCCAACAATCAATGCTCTGAGTGCTCTGATTGTTTATGTGGTAACAGCAGTGCTTGTTATCGTTAATGTAGTACCTATCATTCGTGAAAAGAGGAGGAAAAAGAATGAACAAGTTACTCAATAAGTCCATTAAGGCTGGACTTGCAGCATCTGTAATGCTGCTGGCAGCATGCTCCGGCGGTGCTGAAGTTGAACAGGAACTGGATGCGCAGGAAGAATTCGGCTGCAATGTCATCAATGTCTTCAATGCCGGTGAATACATCGGTGAAGATGTTCTGTCCAATTTTGAAACAATGTACAATGCGAAGGTTAACTACGATATGTTTGAATCCAACGAGATGATGTATACAAAGCTTCTCGGCGGCAGTGCATATGACGTTCTGGTTCCTTCCGACTACATGATCGAACAGCTGATGCAGGAAGATATGCTGCAGACAATCGACAAGGATGCTATGACAAACTATGGCAACCTCAATCCTGTTGTTATTGATATGCAGAAGGTATTCGATCCTGAACTTGAATATGCAATTCCTTACTTCTGGGGTTCTGTAGGTCTGGTTTACAATACTGAAGCAGTTGATGCTGCTGAGATCGAAGCTAAGGGCTGGGAAATCCTGAAGGATCCTGCATACAAGGGCAGAATCTACTTCTATGACTCTCAGCGTGACGGTTTCATGATCGCATTCAAGGCTCTGGGCTACAGCATGAACACAGACAACCCTGATGAAATTCAGGCTGCTTATGAATG
>JAZUHS010000128.1:0-7475 GCA_045641845.1 Bulleidia sp.
ATCAAGCTGGCGCACATGGTCGACGATAAGCTGCATGCTCGTGCAACTGGTCCTTACTCTCTCGTAACTCAGCAGCCTCTGGGTGGTAAAGCTCAGAATGGTGGCCAGAGATTCGGTGAAATGGAAGTTTGGGCTCTGGAAGCATATGGTGCATCTCACGTACTGCAGGAAATCCTGACAGTTAAGTCTGACGATATCATGGGTCGTACAAAGACTTATGAAGCAATCGTTAAGGGTAAGGATCTGCCCGAATCCGGTATTCCTGAATCCTTCAGAGTTATGGTCCATGAATTACAGGCACTTGCACTCGACGTTCGTATGATGGATGACGAAGGCAATGAAATGGATCTGAAGCAGATGGAACAGGAAGAACTGAAGGAAGAAACAACCTTCGATATGAACCGTCAGAGCTATGTTGTTGACAGTGATGAGGACAATGGCCTCTCCATTAGAGACAGCTACGAAGAAGACGACGCTCCTGAAGCAGCAGTAGTCGGCTTCGATGATGAAGATTATGGTGAAGAATAAGGAGGACGCTGAGCGATGAATATTAATAACTTTACAGCGATTAAAATCGGCCTTGCATCACCTGATAAAATCCGTGAATGGTCTTATGGCGAAGTAAAGAAGCCTGAGACAATTAACTATCGTTCTCAGAAGCCTGAGAGAGATGGTCTCTTCTGCGAGCGTATTTTCGGTCCCACAAAGGACTGGGAATGTGCTTGCGGTAAGTACAAGAAGATTACATACCAGGGTGTTGTATGTGATCGCTGCGGTGTTGAAATCACAAAGTCCAGCGTTCGTCGTGAACGTATGGGTCATATTGAACTCGCTGCTCCGGTTGCTCACATCTGGTATCTGCGTGGAATTCCTTCCCGCATGAGTCTGCTGCTCAACATTCCGCCGAAGGCTCTGGAAGAAGTAGTATACTTCGTATCCTGGATCGTTACTGATCCGGGCGATACAAAGCTGTCCTACAAGCAGATCCTTTCCGAACGTGAACTGCGTGAAAATAACGCTATTTACGGTCCCGGCAGTTTCGTAGCTCAGACTGGTGCTGAAGCTGTTAAGACTCTGCTTGAACAGGTTGACGTTCAGGGTGAGTATGAAGGCATCATGAAGGAACTGGAAAAGGCAAACGGTGAAAAGCGTAAGAAGCTCATCAAGCGTCTGGAAACTGTTGATGCATTCCGTACTTCCACAAATAAGCCTGAATGGATGGTTATGACAGTCCTGCCGGTAATCCCGCCGGATCTGAGACCTATGCTGCAGCTGGATGGCGGACGTTTTGCAACATCCGACCTGAATGATCTGTATCGCCGTGTCATCACAAGAAATAACCGTCTGAAGAAGCTGCTCGAACTGGGTACACCTGCAATCATCGTACAGAACGAAAAGAGAATGCTGCAGGAAGCTGTAGATGCTCTGATCGATAACGGTCGTCGTTCCAAGGCTATTACAGGTGCCGGTGGTCGTGCACTGAAGTCTCTGTCTCACTCTCTGAAGGGTAAGCAGGGTCGTTTCCGTCAGAATCTGTTAGGTAAGCGTGTTGACTTCTCCGGTCGTTCCGTAATTGCTATCGGACCTACACTGAAGATGTGGCAGTGCGGTCTGCCTAAGGAAATGGCAATTCAGCTGTACAAGCCGTTTGTTATCAACGAACTGGTTAACCGCCAGATTGCTACAAATCCCAAGACAGCTGAAAAGCTGATCGCTACTCAGGATTCCCGTGTATGGGACGTTGTTGATGAGGTAATCACAGGACACCCTGTATTCCTGAACCGTGCCCCTACACTGCATAGATTAGGTATTCAGGCATTCTTCCCTAAGCTGGTTGAAGGTCGTGCAATCCGTGTACATCCGCTCGTATGTCCTGCGTTCAACGCTGACTTCGACGGTGACCAGATGGCCGTGCATCTGCCTCTGAGTGAAGAAGCAAGAGCAGAAACAGAAGTACTGATGCTCGGTTCCAACAACATCCTTGGTCCTAAGGATGGTAAGCCGATCGTTACTCCTGGTCAGGACCTTGTTCTGGGTAACTTCTACCTGAACATGGAAGCTTCTGCTGCTGAGTTCTACCACAAGGCAGAAACTCTCGAAAAGCTGGGCGAACCTGTTGAAGCTGACAGATGGAGAAGATACGGTGACAACGAAGGTCATGTATTCAAGAACCCTGATGAAGTAAGAATGGCTTATGCAGTTGGCGTAGTACACCTGCACAGCCGTATTGCCCTGCCTGCAAAGACTCTGGGCAAGACATGCTTCACAGCTGAACAGAACGAACAGTACATGCTGACAACTGTCGGTAAGATCATTTTCAACTCTGTACTGCCTGCAGACTTCCCTTACCTCAATGAAGTAAATGAAAAGAATCTGGCTGCTACACCTGACAGTGATTTCACACCGATGGGAAGCGACATTAAGAAGGTTATTGCTGCAAGACCGATCCACAGCGAATTCAAGAAGAAGGACCTGGGTAATCTAATTGCCGCAGTATTCGATAAGTACAAGACAAACGGTACATCTGACATCCTCGACGGTCTGAAGGACATGGGTTACCTGTACTCCACACTGGCTGGTATGACAGTAGCACTGAGCGATATTTCCGTTGCTCCTCATAAGAATGAGATGGTAGCTGAAGGTCGTGAAAAGGCTGAAGTACTGAATGAATTGAGAGACAGAGGTATGCTGACTCCTCAGGAATGGGAACGTATGTTCTCCCAGCTGTGGGCAGATGTTAAGGAACACGTCGGTGATACACTGATGAAGTCCCTGCCTCGTATGAACCCGATCAACATGATGGCTGTATCCGGTGCCCGTGGTAACAAGAACCACTTCACTCAGCTTGCAGGTATGCGTGGTCTGATGGCTCGTCCTACTCAGTCCAAGTCCCGTAAGGAATATCAGCCTTCCATTATCGAAGTCCCGATCTACTCTTCCTTCCGTGAAGGTATGTCCGTATCAGAGTTCTTTATCTCCACACACGGTGTACGTAAGGGTCTGACTGATACTGCGCTGAAGACAGCTGAATCTGGTTACCTGACAAGACGTCTCGTCGATGTTGCCCAGGAAGTTATCATCAGTGAAGAAGACTGCGGTACAGAAAAGGGTTATCTCGTATCCAATATCGTCGACAGAAAGAATAACTCCATGATCGAAAAGCTCTACGATCGTATCGTTGGCCGTTATACACAGCAGCCGATTGTACATCCTGAGAGCGGCGAAGTTATTGTTGATGCCGATACATATGTAACAGAAGAACTGGCTAAGGAAGTTGTAGATGCAGGTGTTGAAGAAGTTTACATCCGTAACGTCTTCACATGTGAATCTGCAAAGGGTATCTGCCGTAAGTGCTATGGTCGTAACATGGCAACAGGTAACCTCGTTGAAGAGGGTGAAGCTGTTGGTATCATGGCTGCCCAGGCGATCGGTGAACCTGGTACTCAGCTGACAATGAGAAACTTCCATACTGGTGGTGTAGCTACTCAGAACGGTGATATCACTCAGGGTCTTCCTCGAGTAGAAGAATTGTTCGAAGCTCGTACACCTAAGGGCGTTGCTGTTATCGCTAAGATTGAAGGTGAAATCACTGATATCCGCGAAAACGACACTCATAATGGTCAGATTGTTACAGTTACAAACGACAAGGAATCCATCGAACATAAGTGCGACCTGACTCAGGTAGTACGTCCTTGGATGAAGCCGGGCAGAAAGGTTCATGCTGGTGAAAAGCTGACAGAAGGTCAGATTGCACCTAAGGAACTGATCGAAGTTGCAGGCGTAAGAGCTGTACAGGAATACATCCTGAAGGAAGTAAAGAAGGTATATTCCACACAGTCTATCGATATCTCCGATAAGCACCTTGAAGTAATGATCAAGCAGATGCTGAAGAAGGTTATCGTTCTCGAAGGCAACGATTCCGGTCTGAGTGCTGGTCAGACTCTGTCTCTGGCACATATGAATGCTCTCAACGAACAGCTCCTTGATGAAGGCAAGACTCCCGCTAAGTTTGGTCCGATGCTGCTTGGTATCTCCAAGTCTGCAGTAGAAACAGACTCCTTCCTCTCTGCTGCTTCCTTCCAGGAAACAACAAGAGTACTTACAGATGCTGCTGTAAGAGGTAAGGTAGACCGTCTGGAAGGTCTGAAGGAAAATGTCATCATCGGTAAGCTGATCCCTGCAGGTACAGGTAGAAACTTCGATCGTGAAACATCCAGAAGAATCGCTGAACGTGCAGAACAGCTGAAGGAAAAGCGCAGAGAAAAGGCAAGACTGCTTGAAGAAGCAGCAATCAACAAGCTCCCTGAAGAAGTTGTTGGTACATCTTATGATGATGCCTCTTCTGACGCAGCTGATGTAAGTTTCGAGTAAAATAAACATCAGGGAGGTCTGACAATCAGGCCTCCCTTTGCTTTTTGGAAAATGGTGAATTCATATGGGAAACTTTATTATTAATGTAATCGGTGTTTTTCTCTTAATGATTCTTGGTATGTATCTGTACTTCAAGCTGAATCCCCGTGCATTTGATCGTATGCTGGAGAAACAGCTTCAGAAGAATGCAGTACAGCTGAAGAAGGACGAAAAGGACCTTCATGGTGAAAGATTTCCGATCAGACGTGATGACGGTACTGTGATCAATACCAATCTGTATATTCCGCGAACATCTGCAGAAAAAATTCCGGTTGTGTTTTTCGCGCATGGCGGTTCGCTGATGGACGGTAGCGCAGACATGATTGATACATTCTGTGATCGTGTTAAAGATGAATGGGAAGCTATTATTGTATCTATTGACTATAAGCTGATCACAGAGCAGAAGTTCCCGTATCAGCAGAATGAAATCAAGGATGCAGTGATGTGGTTCGCAAAGAATGCAGCTGATTTCAAGGCAGATACATCGAAGTTTGTACTTGCCGGTTTCAGCGGAGGTGCATACCTGATGACAGGTGCCGGAGCTTTGTTGAAGGGTTTTGGCTTTAATCCCGCCGGCCTGATCTCCTGCTATCCTCTAGTAGATGATGCTTCTGTAAGACTTGCGGATGCAGGTGTTCATGTATCACCTGTCGGTATCATCCAGTGCGGCAATGAACAGCTTACACAGCGCATTTCTGTCTATGTAGAGCATCTGCAGAATGCAGGTGCAGATGTGGTTGTGCAGAGTTACTCTGACGCTGCAGCAGGCTTTATTGAAGTGAATAACCCTGAATATACACAGAATCCGGGACTGAGCAGAAATCCCGGTATCTCTGAGGAACAGGAAAACATGGCAAGAGCTGCTGAAATCTGGATGGGCGGACAGCTTGAGCGTTTCTTTAATCACGAAAACTGAGAGATGATTTATACAGCATACGGATATTATTATTCGATGCTGTTTTTTTAAGTTAATGCAGCGGGGCAGGATTTGATTAACTATATTTAATCTTTATTTGATACCCATTGAATGATAATATTTTCGCTATGGAGGCAATTTTATGTGCGGAATTGTAAGTTATAACGGTGGTAATCAGGCAGCACCCATTCTTCTTACAGGTCTTGAAAAGCTGGAATATCGTGGATATGACTCAGCTGGTCTTGCAGTAAGAAACGGTGAAGCTGAACCGGAAATTGTTAAAGCCAAAGGCAGATTAAGAGTTCTTGCTGAAAAGACAGACGACGGCGCCGCATTACTCGGTACTTGTGGTATTGGTCATACAAGATGGGCTACACATGGTGAGCCCTCTGAAAATAACGCTCATCCTCATTCATCCGATGACAAAAGTGTTATCGGTGTACATAACGGTATTATCGAAAACTATACAGAACTGAAGGAAAAGCTGTCTCGTCATGGTTATTCTTTCCATACACAGACAGATACAGAAGTTGCTGTAAAGCTGATTGATTATTATCTGAAGAAATATAAGAATGATCCGATTGATGCAATTGCCCGTGCAATGATCCGTATTAAGGGTTCATATGCACTTGCAATCATGTTCAAGAGCAATCCGGATGAAATCTATACAGCAAGGAAGGACAGCCCGCTGATTGTCGGTATTGCGGATGGTGCTACTTTCGCTGCAAGTGATGTTCCTGCAATTCTGAAGTATACAAGAACTGTATATTATGTCGGGGACCAGCAAATTGCCAAGCTTGGCAAGGGTACTGTTGAATTCTACGATATTGAAAGAGAGCGCATTGAAATTGAACCTAAGACTGTAAAGTGGGATGAAGAAGCTGCTGAAAAGGGCGGCTATGAGCATTTCATGATTAAGGAAATCCATGAACAGCCCAGAGCAGTTCAGGATACAATCAACTCCTTTGTTAAGGAAGATAAGATTGATCTGACAGAAGTAGGCATTACTGAAGAAGCAATCAAGAAGATCCGTCAGATTCAGATTGTTGCATGCGGCAGTGCATACCATGTTGGTGTTGCTGCACAGTATGTCATTGAAGATCTTGCAAGAATTCCTGTCAGAGTTGAACTTGCTTCTGAATTCAGATACAGAAAGCCGATTCTGAATGAAGATGAGCTTGTTATTGTTATTTCTCAGTCCGGTGAAACAGCGGACTCTCTCGCTGCTCTTCGTCTTGCCAAGGAAATGCATGCACCGACATTAGGTATTGTTAATGTTGTAGGTTCTTCTATTGCCCGTGAAGCAGACCATGTCTTCTATACACTGGCAGGTCCTGAAATTGCAGTAGCAACAACCAAGGCATACAGTGCACAGCTTGCGGCTGTATATGGAATTGCGATTGAAATGGGTCATGTACTGGGTCGTATGGATGATGAAAAGTATGCTGGTCTGATCAAGGAACTGGCAACTCTTCCGAATAAGATGATCCGCGTTCTTGAAGATAAGGAAAGAATTCAGTGGTTTGCTGCAAAGTATTCCAATGCCAAGGATATGTTCTTCATCGGCAGAGGCATCGACTATGCGATCTCACTGGAAGGTAGTCTGAAGATGAAGGAAATCAGCTATGTACACTCTGAAGCTTATGCTGCAGGTGAACTGAAGCACGGTACGATTTCCCTCATTGAAGAAGGTACTCTTGTAGTTGGTGTATGTACACAGAAGAACCTGTACGATAAGACAAGATCCAACATGGTAGAAGTGAAGACCAGAGGCGCATATCTGATGGGTATCACAAGCTATGGTAACTACTCTATTGAAGATGTTGCCAACTTCACGGTATATGTACCTAGAACGGATGAACACTTTATTACATCGCTTGCTATCATTCCTCTGCAGCTGCTCGGCTATTACCTGAGCGTTGCTAAGGGACTGAATGTAGATAAGCCCAGAAACCTCGCAAAGAGCGTTACAGTAGAATGAGAAAAGAGCCATATCACTCAATTAGCGGGGTCTCCAAATACTAGAGGGGACTTTGCCAAATCTGAAGGGGCCATCTCAGGGGAGCGAGTAGTTCAACCTCAGGGGACACTTCAGGGGACAAACAAAATGAAGACCAGAATCGAGTGCTGATTCTGGTCTTTTAAGTTG
>JAZUHS010000129.1:0-2144 GCA_045641845.1 Bulleidia sp.
CAGCACTGAACAGACTGTCGGAACTGATCGCACAGATAGGTACGATAGGTGCAAAGGTACATGCCTATGTCTATCTGCTGTATATGCTTGGTCAGACGGCTATGGGTGATCCGCTTCAGGCTCTGCTCCTGTCCGCACTTCTTGCGGCAGGGGTTGTGCTGATCAGAAGACTGATCGCTTCCAGCTTTGCGGAAGTCTCCAGTGCCTCTCATACCGCAGGTGTCCATCACAGTGAAACAAAAGCTGCTTCCTATGCGCAGACAAGTGCTGAGAGGGCATTGCTGAAGCGTGAACTGCAGAGATTTCTTTCCAGTGCAACGTATATGCTGAACTGTGCTCTTGGCTCGATCCTGATGGTGGTGGCTGCGGGTGCACTGTTATTGAAAGGCGGCAGTATTGTCAATGTTCTCAGCAGTGTATTTGAAGGTTATGATGGCTATGTAAAGATTCTGCTGAGCGGCATGGCCGTGATGGCTGCGGCGATGAATATCATCACCGTTCCTTCTGTATCACTGGAAGGAAAGAACATCTGGATTTCCCAGTCACTGCCGGTGGATCCGTGGAAGATTCTGAAGGCCAAGCTGTATCTGCATCTTCTTCTTACCAATGTTCCTTCTTTCATTCTTTCTCTTGCAATCGGCATCATCGGTCATTTTTCAGGTCTGGAGATGCTTGTGCTGATTGTATATGTACAGCTGGTCGGACTGTTCTTTGCGGGTTTTGGTCTGATCATGGGACTGCTGTTTCCGAATCTGCACTGGACCAGTGAAACTGCTGCGGTAAAGCAGTCTCTTTCCGTGCTGGTTACTATGTTAAGTTCCATGGTATATGGCATTGCTATGATGCTGGGAGTTCTGGTAATGGATAATCCGGATCTGACAATGATCGGATACTGCGGAATCTGGATGGCACTGACGGCTGCAGGAGCAGGGATCTGCCTGTTCTGGCTGAAGAAGTACGGTACAGAAAAATATATTTCTCTTTGATCAGAAGGCATGGGATAACTCATGCCTTTTCATATGAAAAAAGAGTCCCGAAGGACTCTGGAAATATTACTTAGCGGCTGCTTTGAGTACCATGGCACGATACGCCAGCATGTAGTCATCCTGATCTTTGAAGAAGGCTTCGCAATGACCGGAACGATCACTGATCAGCAGCTGTTTGGGTCCGGCATTGGCGGTATAGCACTTGCGTACTTCTCTTAGAGGAACAACCTTGTCGCGGCCGCCATGGATGAACAATGTCGGCAGATGGTTAAGCTGCAGCGCTTCTTCAACGTTATGACGGATAGAGAAGTCATACTCCTTGCGGCAGTAATCATCAAGAGAATTGATGATGGAATTGCCGAAAGGCAGGAAAGAATGACGATGCTTCATGGTTTCCAGAATCTGACGATCCGTGCGGGTAAAGCTGGAATCGGCGACAGCACAGATCACATTGTCAGGAAGTTCTTCACCAAGAGCTCCCAGGACAGCATTGGCACCCATAGATACACCATGGAGAACTACCTTCATCTGTGGTGCTCTCTTCTTGATCTCACGAGCCCAGCAGACAATGTCATAGCGTTCGAGAATGCCGAGAGTTCCGTAATCGCCTTCGGAGATGCCGGTGCCTCGCTGTGAAATCATCAGTACGTTCCAGCCGTTGATATCATGAAGAACACGGGGAATCGCACCCTGTGTGGTGATGTCATTATGGTAGCCGTGGGCATAGATGACGCAGATATCGGAATCGGCAGGATAAAACCATCCGCCAAGGCGGATATGATCATCTGCTTCGATGAACCATTCTTCTTTTGGCGTATTCACCGGCCAGGGATCAAGCGGGAAACGATCCTTTGAGGGATCATACTTGATTCTGCCGAAGATTTCACGGAATGTTCTGCCATCAAACATAAGCTATACCTCTCAAACTAACTGTCCTTATTATCAGCTATTCAAAGCAGAAATTCCATAACAGGATGCAGTCATTCCGTTTGATGTTTGCTTAAGGCGTCAGTTACAATGCAGGCAGTGAGGAAAAAAATATGGAAATCAATGAAGAAGTACTTCTTGGCATCATTAATGCATATCCCTATGAAATCATCTTTGTCGACCGTGAGCACATCGTCCGTTTTCAGAACGATGCCGCTAAGAGACGCTATG
>JAZUHS010000130.1:0-17770 GCA_045641845.1 Bulleidia sp.
CCAATGAAGCAGGTATGGGTACAGGCTCCATTGCACATGCGACTGCAAATACAAATGAACCTGTAAGACAAGGTATGTATGGTATCTTCGAAGTATTTGCCGATACACTTGTGATCTGCACACTGACAGCGCTTGTTATTCTCTGTTCCGGTGTCATCGTTCCTTATGGTGCGGAAGTCGGTGCGGAACTGACCATTTCTGCCTTTACTGCTACATACGGCAAATGGGTTACTGTATTTACAGCTGTAGCATTATGCAGCTTCGCCTTCTCCACAATCATCGGCTGGGGTCTGTATGGTGCAAGATGTCTGGAATACCTGATTCCCAATGACCGTGTTATGAGACCGTTCTTTGCATTCTATTCCCTGATTACTATTGTCGGTGCGGTTGGCGATCTGGGACTGATCTGGTCCTTATCCGATACCTTCAATGGTCTGATGCTGATTCCGAACCTGATTGCAGTCTTCATGCTCAGCGGTACGGTATTCTCATTGACAAAGGATTACTTCAGCAGAGTTCACGATTAAAGATTGAAGAGCGCAAGCTCTTCTTTTTCGTTATAATTGGTGCATATGAAAACATTAATCTGGGATTATAACGGTACGATTCTCGATGATACGGCAATGACATTCGGAATCGAACTGGAGATGCTTGCAAAGCGTCATATGAAAAACGACTATACACTGGATGAATATCGAAACATGTTCTGCTTTCCGGTGATCGATTATTATTACAAGCTCGGCTATACTTTCGAGAATGAAACATATGAGGAAATCAGTGTGGAATTCAATGATATGTACGATGAGCGTTTCGATACATGTCCTTTGACGGAGGGCTTTACGGAGACGATTCTGAAGGCCAAGGAACTTGGTTATAAGAATGTCATTCTGTCTGCCTGCCGTCATGACAAGCTGCTGGCACAGACGAAGCGTTTAGGCATTGATATCTACTTTGATGAGATGCTGGGTATCGACAATCTTCTGGCGGGATCCAAGACGGAAATGGCAAAGAAATGGATGCGGGATACCGGCACAGATCCGGCCGACTGCGTATTTGTCGGTGATACAACGCATGACTATGAAACAGCTGCAGCGATGGGCGTAAAGCGTATTATTCTGACTGCTACCGGTCACCAGTCCTTTGATGTGCTGAAGAAAACCGGTGCAGAAGTGGTGAATTCACTGAAGGAGATTACATTATGAAGCAGGTCTGCAGAGTAAGAAAGCAGTGCGGCGGCTGCAGATATATGGGTACTGCCTACGTCGAACAGCTGAATCAGAAACGTAAATATGTGCAGTCTCTGTTTCCGAAAAAGGAAGTGGATATGGTGATCGGCATGGAAGATCCGTTCCATTACCGTAACAAGGTTTATGCTGCCTTTGGCTATGACCGCAATCAGAAACTGATTGCCGGCATGTATGAAGAAAACAGTCATGATCTTGTCTTTGAAAAGAACTGTCTGATTCAGAACGAAACAGCAAACAGAATCGTCGCATCGTTGTGCGATATTGCGCAGAAGATGAAGATAGAGCCTTACAACGAAGATACGGGCTGGGGTGTTCTGCGTCATGCCTATCTGCGTGTATCACACGAAACCGGCAAGGTTCTGCTTGTAATTGTCATCGGCAGCCGTGAACTGCCCGGATCAAAGCATCTTGTCCAGGAACTGGTTAAGGCAAATCCGGAAATCGAGACGATTGTTCTCAACAAAAACAGTAAGGAAACTTCCATGGTGCTTGGTGACTGGGAACGTGTACTGTACGGTCCCGGCTTTATTACAGATACGATCGGCGGTCTTCAGTTCCGCATTTCCTCACGCAGCTTCTATCAGGTAAATCCTGTACAGACGGAAAAGCTCTATGCCAAGGCAATTGAGATGGCACAGATCAACAAGACCACAACAGTTCTTGATGCCTGCTGCGGTATCGGTACGATTTCACTGCTGGCGGCAAAGCGTGCCAAGGAAGTGGTCGGTGTTGAAATCAATGAAGCAGCGATCAAAGATGCAGAGTTCAATGCCAAGAAGAACAATATACAGAATGTTCAGTTCTTCTGTGACGATGCGGAAAACTTCCTGGATCGTCTGCTGGATAAGCCTGATATTGTTCTGCTCGATCCGCCCAGGGCTGGTGTCGGCAAGCGTTTTATGCAGTCTCTGGCAAAGATGGGACCGAAGCGTATTGTATATATCTCCTGCAATCCGAAAACACAGGCAGAAGATGTGAAGGAAGCAATGCATAACGGTTATGCAGTCAAGCAGATTGTTCCTGTCGATCTTTTCCCGTTTACAAATCACGTGGAAAATATAGTGCTTCTGACTAAGTTCAGCAGCACTGAAAAGGGCAGAAATTCTGCAGACAGGAATAAGAGATACCGTTAACAGCAGACACAGAATGATTCCGTTACTCTTTATGTGTTTGGTGACAGCAACTCCAAACGCAATGTAAGAAATGTAGCGGAGATTGAAACAAAATGAGGAAACTATCTGCGATCATTCTTGCCGGCGGATACTCCAGCAGAATGCATCACAACAAAGCAGAACTGATTCTGCAGGGAAAGACACTGCTGCAGCTGCAGATCGAAAAGATGCAGAGACTTGGAATAACGGATATCGTTATTTCCGGCTATGAACAGGCAGGTGAAAAGTGCAGATACGTACCGGATGTCTATCCCCACAAAGGAACATTGTCCGGTATTCATGCAGGACTTTGTGCAATCAGGGAAGAAAGGGCTGTTGTGCTCAGTGTGGATGCTCCGCTGGTACCGGAAGATTTCCTTCTGAAACTGTCAGAATGCCATGATTCCGGTATATGCATTGCGCAATGCGGCGGTTTTCGCGAACCTTTGATAGGAATCTATGAAAAGAGTCTGGCGTCGGCTGCGGAAGAAATTCTATTGACAGAGAATACTTCGGTACGTGCATTATTTGAGAACTGCAGGGTGAAAACTGTTCCTTTTGAAGGAAATCCTCTTCTTCTGAAGAACTGCAATACTACCGATGAATTCCTGACTTTTGAACAATACTGCAAGGAGCATACGATATGAATAAAACAAAAATCATTCCTTTCACCGGAGCAAACAACTGCGGCGGAAGGTGTGTATTGAGAGCACATGTAAGAGATGAAATCATAGAAAAAATCACAACGGAAACTGCAGAAGAGGCAGAAGGCCGTATTCCGCGTATTGCCTGTGCAAGGGGATTGAATTATCACAGAACATATATTTCCGATGATCGTCTGAAATATCCGATGAAACGAATCGGAAAACGAGGAGAAGGAAGGTTTGTACGAATCAGCTGGCAGGAAGCTTTGCGGATTCTGGAACAGGAATGGGTACGTATCCGGGATACCTGGGGATCTGCATCCCGTTATGTCATGAACGGAACCGGAGAGAAAGGGGTACTGAACGGCAGTTATTTCGTGAAACGTCTTTTATCGCTGGATGGGGGATATCTTGGCGGATACAATTCCTATTCGACTGCCTGCGTACGTACCATAACCCCATATCTTTATGGTGCACATCGTACTGGAAGTTCTCCTTCTACCTGGATGGACAGCAGACTGATTGTGCTGTGGGGACACAACCCGATCGAAACCGGTTTTGATGCGGATTACATGTACTGGCTGCGCAAAGCAAAGGAAGCAGGAATTCCGATTGTCGGTATTGATCCGAGAAGGAATGACACATTCAAGGCGCTGGAGGCAGACTGGTATCCTGTAAGACCTGCAAGCGATGCAGCTCTGGCAGATGCGATTGCCTATGAACTGTACCATACAGGGCGATATGACCGTGCTTTTACCGAAAATGTCTGTGTCGGTTTTACGAAGGAATCCATGCCCGCAGGTATACCGGAAACAGAATGCTATTTTTCATATCTGAGCGGTGAGCAGGATGGAATTGTCAAGACTGCAGAGTGGGGAGAGGAAAAAACCGGACTTCCCGCATCGAAGATCAGAGAACTTGCAGAGCGCATGTGGAATGCAAAACCCTGCAATATTCTGCAGGGATGGGGGCCCCAGAGAAACGGTTATGGAGAGCAGGCATCCCGCGGAGTGATCATGCTGCAATGTTTAATGGGAAACGTTGGAAAGCGTGGAGGTTCGGCAGGTGGTCCCGGTAACTGGGATACACATAAAAGGCCATCCATGCCCTCTGTAAAAAATCCCTGTCCGGTTTCCATACCGAACTTTCTATGGTCATCTGCAGCAGAGGATTATTCTTCACTGGATGCTCGTGATGGTGTAAAAGGGGCAGAAAAACTGGAAGTTCCAGTAAAGATGATTCTGAGTATTGCAAGCAATACCCTGATTAATCAGCATAGTGACATTAATCGGACAAAACAGATCCTGATGGATGAAAGCAAGGTGGAATTCATCGTTGTCAGTGATGTGTTTATGACAGCATCTGCGAAGTTTGCGGATCTTCTGTTACCCTGTACTTCTTTTCTGGAAGAAGAAAATCTTATGGTTCCCTGGTTTTCCGGGGATTTTCTGGGATATAACAACAAGGTTCTGGAGCCGTTATGGGAATGCCGGCAGGAATATGACTGGCTGAAGGAAGTTGCGGAATATCTGGGATTGTACGAGGAATTTACACAATCGCATGAGACGGCTGCTGACTGGATTGCGGATGTATATAGCCAGGTACGGCAGAAGGAATCGCAGCTATGTGGACTAGATGAACTCAAAAAGAAGGGAATGTTCTTCTATACGGATACGAAGGAAATCGTTGCTTTCGAAAAGGAGTGTGCGGATATTCGGAATCATCCATTCCCCACACCTTCCGGAAAAATAGAAATCTTTTCGGAAACGCTGTATCGGAAAACATACAGAGACCCGTTCCCTCCGATTCCCCGCTACATGCCTGCTCCTGATGGCTATGAAGATGTCAGTCGGGCAGATTATCCGCTTCAGCTGGTGGGATGTCATACACGAAGACGTGCACATTCCATTCATGATACCAACCCGCAGCTGGAGTCCCTGGATCCAAGAGCAGTATGGATGAATGATAAAGATGCCGCAGATAGAGGGCTGAATCAAGGAGATCGAGTCGTGATTTATAATGCACATGGCAAAGTCATTCTTCCCGTAAGGATTACGGAAGATATCATGCAGGGCGTAGCTGCAATGAAAGAAGGTGCCTGGTATTCTCCGGATGAAGCGGGTACGGATCTGGGTGGATGTCTGAATGTATTAACGGATATTCATCCTACACCATTGGCGCATGGCAATCCGCAGCATACAAACCGTGTGGAAATTCAAAAATATACAGAAACAAGATGAAGGTGCATGACAGGCGTTATGCACTTTTCTTAAGATTGATTCAAGTTCCTTGACTGCCGGTTAGTCGGGTGTATCATGGCAGAAGACAGGAGGTTATCTCAAATGATGATTCTTGAATTCTTAATTTCCTGTGCATTTCTCTGGTTTGCATGCATGATGGCAGGGTTCGCATTTTCCGTTCTGGTATGGTTTGTGATCCGTCTTCCGATTGCTTTGTTTCTGATGGCGTTGGGTGCTGTGTTCTGCTGTACATTGATTCTGATTCCTATCGGAGTTAGCCTGATCGGTACAGGATTCCGGGTACTGTTATGAATACTGCCTGCACAGTGATGTGCAGGTTTTCTTCTTTCCGCATGGTATAATGGCGATAAAGAGGGGAAATATATGATTACAGATTCTTATGATATTGAAACAAAGCCTTTGATTCACTTTGAAGACTTCTACGGTCCGCAGTCGCATATTGCCGAAATCTGTCTGGTAATCTTTTCCAGGACAGTATATGAACATCTGCTTGATACATTTGCATGTGAAAAGGTAGCGGAGATTACCGCCTGCAACGGCAATACACCGATCTACAGAATGAATTATGAGGGCAGGGATATTCTGTTCTATCTGACCAAGCTTGGCTCTACAATGGCTTCTTCCTGCTGTGCAGAGGTCAACTGGGTAACCGGTGCGGATAAGTTTATCATGTTCGGCTCCTGCGGCAGTCTTGATGCAGAGAAGACAAAGGGAAAGTTCATCATTCCAACGGAAGCATACCGCGGGGAAGGATGTTCTTATTACTTTGCACCGCCAGCAGACTATATCACGATCAGAAACAGCAGACGCATGGCAGCGTTCTTTGAGGAAATGAAGATACCTTATGTCATGGGAAAAGCATGGACGGCGGAAGCTATGATACGTGAAACCGTAGGCCTTGCCAGAAAGAGAAGAGAAGAAGGCTGCATTGCAGTAGAGATGGAACTGGCTGGCGTTCAGGCAGTTGCGGACTTCTTCGGCTTTGAACTGTACGACTTCCTGGAAGCAGGGGATGTGCTGGGTGAATCAGATTATGAAATGGAAGGTCTTGCGGCTGCCAACCATAATCTAGGCAAACTGTATATTGCTCTTAAGATTGCATCCAGACTCTGACGCTTTTGAACATTGAAACAGAAAATAATACCTATGAAGAAGTTCTTTCTATGCAGTCTGGTACATGAGGGTATTCTTGGCGGCGGTCTGATTGTGGATGAAGAAGCTGTTACCTACAGAACCAATAAACTTTACAGTCAGTGATGAATACCGCAATCTGCGTCTGTCGAGAAATGAGATTGTATCCATCAGCTGGAAATTGCTGTTGTTTCCGATTGCATCTTTTCATATGCAGAATGGAAATACCTTTACCTTTCTGATCTTCAACAAATATGGTTTCATGGGTGCTTTTGCGAAGAATCCATGAACTGTGCATCGAAAGGATTATTAATGAATGGAACGATATATTGCGCTTCTGCGCGGAATCAACATCAGCGGTAAAAACAAAATCACAATGTCTGCTTTGAAGAAGGCATTTGAAGAAGCAGGCTATACAGAGATCAGGACACATCTTAACAGCGGCAATGTCATGTTCAATGCGCCTGTGCAGGACTGTGCACTTCTGGCAAAAAGCATTGCTTCTATGACTGAAGAGGCTTTTCAGCTGGATATTCCAGTCTTTGTCATCCGGCAGACAGAGCTGCAGAAGCTTTTGAACAAGGCGCCGGTCTGGTGGGGCAGTGAAGATAAAAGCATTTATGATAATCTGATCTTTGTGATGCATGGATCCATTGCGGAAGAGATCGCAGATAGAATCGGCAGTCCCTCTGATGAGATCGAGCAGATTGAGATCATGGACAATGCTGTCTTCTGGTCATTTGATCTTGCAAAACATGCCAAAGCTAACTGGTGGAAGAAAACTGCGACATCGGGAATCGGTGAGTATCTGACGATCCGTACAGCGAATACCTGCCGTAAGATCGCTGTGATGTGAACTGTTAAAGAAAATATGTGATTTATCAAAAGATCTGTATAAAGCAGATCTTTTGTACATTTCTGAGGATATGTCTCAATTCTTTGAAGCAGCGTCTGTAATGATTGCATATCCAATTTAATTGAATACAATTGAAAATGCAGGATAGATATATCCAAAAGGAGGATCGCATGAACATTTACGATTTTACAGTGAAGGCACAGGATGGCAGTGATGTAAATCTCTCCCAGTTTGCCGGCAAGGCAATTCTTGTTGTCAATACAGCAACAGGCTGCGGTTTCACACCGCAGTACGAAGAACTGCAGAACATTTATGAAGAACTGAATGAAAAGGGTCTGGTAATTCTGGATTTCCCCTGCAATCAGTTCGGTGCTCAGGCTCCCGGTGATGATGAGGAAATCCATGATTTCTGCACAGGCAGATATGGCATTACATTCCCTCAGTATCACAAGATTGATGTCAATGGTGAAACAGCTGATCCGCTTTACAAGTGGCTGACAGCTAATACAAAGTTCGAAGGTTTCGAAGGTGCTGCCAAGCTCGTTCTGACACCGATCGTCAAGAAGATGGACAGCGATTATAAGAACAACGGCAACATCAAGTGGAACTTCACTAAGATCCTGATTGACCGTGAAGGCAATATCTGTGCTCGTTTTGAACCCACAGCATCGCTGGAACGTGTTAAGGCTAAGATTGTGGAGGTTCTGTAATGTATCATTACGACTATCTGACAACAGGTACATGTTCCCAGATGATTTCCATGGATCTGGATGGTGATGTAGTAAAGAATATTTCCTTCATGGGCGGCTGCAACGGCAACCTGAAGGCAATTCCGCTTCTGATTGACGGCTGGACTGTTGATCAGAACGAAGGCAAGCTGACGGGTGTACTGTGCGGCAGAAGAGGCACTTCCTGCGCAGACCAGCTCGCCAAGGCAGTACGTGAAGCATATGAAGCAGAACTGAACGGTGTTGTTCAGAATCTTGATGAAGAATAAGGAGAATTAACATGAAGGCATTAGTAGCTTATTTCACAGCAAGCGGCGTAACTAAGAAGGTCGCTCAGACACTCTGCGAAGCAGTTGAAGGTGATCTGTTCGAAATCACACCTGTAACACAGTACACAAAGGAAGACCTGGACTACACAAATCCTCAGTCCAGATGCTCCGTTGAGATGAATGATCTCAGCTGCCGTCCGGCTGTCACTGCAAAGGTAGAAAACCTGGATGCATATGACACAGTATTCGTAGGCTTCCCTGTATGGTGGGGCAGAGAACCCAGTGTTGTAGACACATTCCTGGATGAAAACTGCATGTGCGGTAAGAAGGTTGTTGTATTCTGCACATCCGCAGGCAGCCCTGTAGATGGTTCCTTAAAGAGAATCACAGAACTGACAGCAGGCAAGGCTGAAGCAGTATGCGGTACAAGAGTTACATTCGAAGCAACTGTTGAAGACCTGAAGAAGTGCGTTGCAGACCTGGGTCTGTAAGAAGAGTTTTTGACACAGCAGTCAGAAATGGCTGCTGTTTTTAATGTGTGGGGTTTGCGAAATATCCGCATATTCAGTAATATAAGAAAACGTAAGCAAAGTAAGGAGGAAACATACATGAGTGATAAATATGATGCGCTGAAGCTGGAACACCAGATATGCTTTCCGCTTTATGCAGCTTCCAGAGAAATCGTAAAGATGTATACACCGTTTCTCAGCCGTATTGATCTGACATATACCCAGTACATCACGATGATGGTTATGTGGGAACATCGCTGCATCAGTGCCAGAAAGATGGGAGAACTGCTCTTCCTGGATTCCGGTACACTGACACCTGTACTTAAAGCTCTGGAAAAGAAGGGCTATGTTGTACGTGAGCGCTCTCATGAAGATGAACGAGTACTGATGGTAACCATTACGGAAGAAGGTATGGCCTTAAGAGAAAAGGCAGTGGAGATTCCTCATCAGGTTGGATCCTGTGTACAGCTTGAAGCAGCCGAGGCTGCTGATCTGTACAGACTGCTTTATAAGGTGTTAGGGAGAACAGAATGATGACTGAAATGGAAGCAGTCAACGCCAGACATTCCGTGAGATCCTACAAGGATCAGAAGATTGAGGCGGATAAGGCTGCACAGCTGAAGGCACTGATCGAGCAGTGCAATCAGGAAGGAAATCTTCATCTGCAGCTTCTGGAAGAAGCAGGCAGTACATTCGGCCGTTTATTAAGCAAAGTGATGGGTCTGGCAAGTGCACCCAGTGTCATTGCCTGTGTCGGTCCTGATGATGAAACTGTTGAAGAACGTATCGGCTACTATGGTGAAAAGGTAGTTCTGCTTGCACAGCAGCTGGGTCTGAATACATGCTGGGCAGGTACATTCAATGCCGGAAAGGTTCCCTGCAAGGTCTTGGACGGTGAACGTCTGGTGATTGTCATAGCCATCGGCTATGGACAGAACAGCGGCAGGATCCGCCGTACAAAGACGGTGGAACAGGTCATCCGCGGCAATGTCGCTGAGATGCCTGAATGGATGATCAAGGGTGCGGAATGTGCACTGAAGGCGCCGACAGCTATCAACCAGCAGAAGTTTGAGTTTGTGCTGAAGGATGATGGTACAGTTGGATTTGTCGACAAGGGCGGTATCTTCAGCAAGGTGGATCTCGGCATCATCCGCTATCATTTCGAACTTGGTTCAAAAAACGCATAAGGAAACAGAGACATGTTGCATAAACATGTCTTTTTCTGAATGATCGCATACGTAAAACAGGAGTATATTAGACATACATATTTGGAGGTGTATTTATGGAACTTCATACAAAGCGCCTGTTTCTTCGTCCATGGCGACCGGATGATGCAGAGGATCTGTACCGCTGGGCAAGTGATCCGGATGTCGGCCCCAGTACCGGCTGGCTTCCGCATAAGAGCATTGAGGAAAGCAGATTTACAATTGAGAATATTCTGAACGGTCCGGAATGCTATGCCATCTGCATCGCCGGGACGGATACCGCAATCGGATCGATTGAACTGATGCTGAACGGAATGTCCGATAAAACCGGAAGCGATCGGGAATGCGAACTTGGCTTCTGGCTGGCAAAGCCTTACTGGGGCAGGGGATATATGCCGGAAGCATCAGAGGAACTGCTGCGTCACGGCTTTGAAGACCTGCATATGGATACTGTCTGGTGCGGTCACTTTGAGGATAATGCCAAGTCCGCAAGGGCACAGGAAAAGATCGGTTTTGTCTATGACCATACAATGGTGAAGTACTATGCACTGCTGGATCGTACGATCACAGATGTCGTCAATGTGATGACAAAAGAGCAGTGGGAAAAGAGAGAAAAGTAATCATGTGGTTTATCTTTGCAGTATTGTCTGCTGTATTTGCATCATTGACATCCATTCTTGCCAAGATCGGTATTGATGGTGTCAATTCCAACCTGGCAACAGCATTAAGGACAATGGTTGTTCTTGTCATGGCATGGGGCATGGTCTTCATCACCAATACACAGGGCGGCATCTCTGCCATCAGCCGCAGAAGCTGGCTGTTTCTGATTCTCTCAGGTCTTGCGACAGGAGCTTCCTGGCTCTGCTATTATCGTGCACTGCAGATCGGCGAAGCTTCCAAGGTTGTTCCGATTGACAAGATGAGCACGGTTCTGACGCTGGTGCTGGCTTTCATTTTCCTGCATGAGGAGTTTACGGCGAAATCACTGATCGGCTGTATTCTCATCGCGGCCGGAACACTGGTCATGGTGCTGTAACCTTAAGTTTGTCTGATCATTCCTTGTGCGGTTGAGACAGACATGAGGAGAATGATATAATTCAGATGCGAAAGATAGAACCAGGATCACACAATGCGCTGAACAGAGTATGATCCCTGTTTTGTCTTTACAGTCAAAACAACAGGAGGAATACGAAAATGAAGAATCATGTTTTCAAGCGTATCTGCTGCGCAGTTGCAGTAGTTATGTGTATTGGTGCTGCGGCACCGTTAACAGGCTGTGCATCCGGCAAGCCTGCTGCGGCTGAATCACAGTCCGCATATGCGCATGCAGTCGATGCGCTGAATGTTCTCTGGGATAATCTGGATGAACAGTTCCCTGCATTCGGCGGCAACTTCGAACACAATGTCGAAAACGCGCCCGGTGATCTGGATCTGAATGATACAGATACAATGACAAGTGCACTGCTGATTCCTGAAGATGTTCAGGGCAAGGTCAGTGAAGCAGCTACTCTGTTCCACATGATGAATGCAAATACATTCACAGGTGCAGCTTTAAAGCTGAATGGCATGAGTGCAGATGAAGCGGCCGGCAAGATCAAGGATGCTTTCAAGAACAATCAGTTCATGTGCGGTATGCCTGATGCCATTGTCATCTACACAGGCGGCAATGATGTTGTCTACTTCTTCGGTGCTTCCGATATTCTTGATTCCTTCAAGAAGGCTGCAGAAGCAAACCTTGAAGGCTTCAAGCTTGCAGCAGAAGAAAACTATTAATCTTTCAGCAGTTTAAACAGTAACAGGGAGGAATATCATATGCTGTTTTCCAGTATCAGTTTTCTATATTACTTCCTGCCCGCTGTCATGGTTTTATATTTTGCCTGTCCCGGGCAGATGAAGAATTATGTTCTGCTTTTCAGCAGTCTGTTTTTCTACGCCTGGGGCGAGCCGAAGTACATCGTGCTGATGGCTGTCACAATTCTTTTCGGCTATCTTTCCGGTCTGTGGATCGAAAAAGCAGATAGCGTCAAGGTGAAGAAGGCAGTCATGGCTTCAGCTGTTCTGCTATGCCTGGGAATCCTGGGCATTTTTAAATATGCCGACTTCTTCATTGACAGTTTCAATCAGGCAGCAGGAATGAATGTGCCGCTGCTCAGGGCTGCTTTGCCGATCGGCATCAGCTTCTACACGTTCCAGCTGATCAGCTACATCATTGATGTTTACCGCGGTACGACTGAGGCACAGAAGAACCCTGTACATCTGGCAGTTTATATCTGTATGTTCCCGCAGCTGATCGCCGGTCCGATCGTACGCTACGTAGATGTAAAGCAGCAGCTGGCAGAACGAAGAATTAATCTGGATAAGATTTCCTATGGCATCAGCCGTTTCTGCATGGGTCTTGGCAAGAAGGTGCTGATTGCAAATACACTTGGTGAACTATGCAAGGTCTATAACAATCTCAATGAGAAGACCATTCTGTTTACATGGATGTATGCCGCTGCCGCAACGCTGCAGATCTATTTTGACTTCTCCGGCTACAGTGATATGGCGATTGGTCTTGGCAGTATGCTGGGTTTCTCTTTCCCGGAAAACTTCATGCACCCGCTGACTTCCAGAAGTGCAACTGAATTCTGGCGCCGATGGCATATTACCCTTGGCAGCTGGTTCCGTGATTATCTGTACTTCCCGATGGGAGGCAGCAGAGTACCCGCAGGAAGACATATCTTCAATATCTTTGTGGTCTGGATGGCAACCGGCTTCTGGCATGGTGCCAGCTGGAACTTTGTGATCTGGGGCCTGTATTTCGCTGTGATTCTCATCATCGAAAAATACGGTCTTCTCAAACTCCTGAATCGCTCACAGATTCTCTCACATCTGTATCTGGTCTTCATTGTCATGATCTCTTTCGTAATTTTTGATAACACAGTCATTGCGGAAGGTCTTCAGCGTATCGGATGGTTATTCGGTGCCGGCGGGATTGCATTCAGTTCTGCATCAACGATGTTCTATCTGAAAGACTTTGCTGTGATTCTGATCATTGCCATGATCGGCGCAACGCAGTGGCCGATGAAACTTGTACAGAAAGCAAAGGAAGGAAAGGGGGCCGGTATGATCCGGACGGCAGAGCCGTTCTTCAATGCTGCTCTGCTGATACTTGCAACGGCATTCCTGATTAACGGTTCGTTCAATCCCTTCCTGTATTTCCGTTTCTAGGAGGCATGGTATGAATGAGAAAACAAGAAATCTGATCAATACTGTTCTCGTCGGTGTGCTTCTGTTCGGATTGACAGTATGCTGTCTTCTGAAACCGGATACTTCCGTTTCCGTTAATGAACGCCGCAAGCTGAAGACAATGCCTGAACTCAGTGTCGAGACAGTCTTTAACCGAAAGGGCGGAAGCTCCTTTATGGATGAATTCGAAGTGTATGCAAAGGATCAGTTTCCTCTGCGTGAGCTTTTCCGCAAGGTCAATGCAGTCAGCGGCAGGTACCTGTTAGGCAGAACGGAAATCAATGGTCTTTATACTGCCGATGGTCATATTGCCAAGCTGGAAGACGGCATTCATGAAAAGGATCTTAACTGGTCGCTTGGACGTATGCAGAATATCATTGATACTTATGCACAAGACCGTCCGGTATATCTGGCTGTCATTCCGGACAAGAACTGTCTGCTTGCACCTTTGCATGGCTATCCGTATGCCGATGCAGAAGCGATCGCCCGCTTCATGGAGGATGGTCTGGGTGATCGTGTGCAGAGAATTGATCTGATCAGTGCAATGCATCCGGATGATTTCTATCTGACGGATACACACTGGCGCCAGGAAGAGATTACGGATCTTGCCGAACTGATTCTGTCTTCCATGCACAGACCTTGTGATAGAAGCTATGAGACTCAAGAACTCATCACGGACTTCAAGGGTGTCTATCATGGGCAGGCTGCACTTCCTTTTCCGTCAGAAACACTTCGGTATCTTTGCTGGGAAGGTATGGAGGAAATGCAGGTGAACTGCTACGACAGCTCTCAGCCGGTACCGATGGAAATGTATGATCTGAAGAAGGCAGAGGATATGGATCCCTATGAAGTATTCCTGTCCGGATCAAAGGCATTGATTACCATTGAAAATCCGGAGATTGGCGATGGTGAACTGGTGCTGTTCAGGGATTCCTTCGGCAGCAGCATGGCACCTTTACTGACAGCCGGCTACCATAAGATAACATTGGTGGATATCCGCTATATCTCACCGGCAATGCTTTCAAAATTCATTGATTTTGAAAATGCCGATATTCTCTTCATGTACAGTACAGCTGTTCTGAATAACAGTATCGGACAGTTCCTGAAATAACAGAAAAACTCCTGCATGATGTCACATATGACACATACAGGAGTTTATTTTGATTTCGATCAGAACAGAACCAGCTTGATCAGATAGAGAGCAAGAGCATGCGCGGGATAGAACCAGTAACAGAACATCTGCCACTTCTTGCTGTGGTAGCCCTGATTTCCTCTGTACAGCCAGATCAGCGGCAGAGCCAGAAGAGCGAAAGCCTGCTGGGGTATTTCAAGAACTGTACTGCCGATATGGAACAGCATGCAGTAGCCGCCCATCAGTTCATAGTTCACATAGAACAGTACAGCTGCCTGGCCAATGCGCTGCCACCATTTATAGCCATGGAACCAGTAGAAGCCTGCCATAGTGAGAATGCCGTATCCGTAGAAATCAGAGAAGGTAATGGTTGCTAAAAGGAATGCGGCCAGAAGGATCAGAGCACTGAGTGCAATCCATACGGGCTTTGAATACTTATCCTTAATCTTTTCTGTCAGATACATCATGCCGTTGCCGATCAGGAAGACCCAGATGACATTCTGATGGAACGGGAAGAATGGTGTACTCTGCATCATCAGGTCAAAGGGAATCTCTGAGATCAAAGCGAAGATCAGCAGTCTCTTCATGTAGTTGATGCGGTCATGAGTATGGAAGAAACCTTCGACACTCAGGAAGGCAAACAGCGGGAAGCAGATGCGGCCAAGGCAGGTCAGCCATTCATAGTGAAGCAGGTATGTTCCCCACAGATGATCGCCAAGCATCAGCAGCATGGCAATGGCGTGGAGGCTGAAGGATGTTGTTTCGAATCTGCGCGGTGCAGATACAGATGTAGTTTCAGTCATAGTAAAAGGTTTTCCTTTCTATCTGAATTATATGAAATGATCAATAATTCCGTCAAACTGCATGGTATGAATATATCTTAAGACGAAAGATGTATAATAGCCGCATATGAGACATGTATTTCTGACAAGCTCTCCTACAGGTCCTCTGGATGGTTCAAGACCTGTCTATGGACTGGACGAGATGAATGCTTTTCCGTGTCGTCTGCAGATGTGCTGGAAGGAAAACAGCCGTGTATTGATGATCGCAGCTTTTCCCGATGCCCATGGTGCAAACGATCAGATGTGTGATTTCTTCCGTGAAGCATTTCTGCGTTCCGGACTGACACTGGAAACCTTTGACTTATGCGATGACCGCTATCTGTTTACAAAGGAACAGATGCACGGCTATGACTGCATTGTGCTTTCAGGCGGGCATGTACCGACGGAGAACAGGTGGTTTCAAAGCATTTCGCTGAAGGAAAAACTGCAGGATTATCAAGGGATCGTGATCGGTATTTCCGCCGGTTCCATGAATGCTGCAGAACATGTATATGTGCAGCCTGAAGAAACAGGGGAGTCATCAGCATCTTTTGCAAGAGATGCAAAAGGACTTGGCTTATGCAATGTGAATATCCTGCCGCATTATCAGATGGTAAAGCATCACTGGCTGGATGGCAGAAGACTGTTTGAGGATATTACGTATGCGGACAGCTTTGGCCGAAGGCTGCTGTGTCTTGAAGATGGCAGCTATGTGCTTGTGCATGGCGAAAGAACCCTGGTTTATGGCAGAGCATGGCTGATTGCGGATGGTCAGCTGTATTTCCTGCAGGATACAGATCAGGTCATGGAATGGAAGTGAGGAAGTTATGTCAATTGAGAAAGTAAGGGAATTCTTCAAGGATACCGAAGTATATGAGCGCATCATTGAACCGGAACACAGCAGCGCAACGGTGGATCTGGCCGCAGAAGCACTTGGCATTGAACCGGACCGCATTGCCAAGACACTGTCGTTTCTGGTTCATGAGGAACCGGTGCTGGTAGTTGTATCAGGACATGCCCGCATTGACAATAAGAAGTACCGTCATTATTTCGGTGCCAAAGCCCGTATGATTGCAGGGGAAAATGTAGAGGAACTGATCGGTCATGCGCCGGGCGGGGTATGTCCCTTTGCCGTCAATGAGGGCGTAAAAGTATATCTGGATGTTTCACTGAAGAAATATGAGGAAGTATATCCAGCGGCAGGTTCAGGCAACAGCGCGATCCGCATGAGTATTGCGATGATGGAAAAGTACTCCGGTTCCCTTGCCTGGATCGATGTCTGTAAAGAAGAAACAGAATGAAAATACTGTCATGGCAAACTGCTGAAATTACAGCAGTTTTTCTCATTCGGTGATCATTTTCACAAACTTGTGCTATGATTTTTTCGGGATATTTAGGGGGATAAATATGGCATTGATCAATTTTGTATTAGGTCTGCTTCCCATCATCTGGCTGGCCGCAGCTCTGATGTTGCTGAAGTGGCCGACTTTCAAAGCTGCTCTGGGTTCACTTGCGATTGCGGCTGTGCTTGCAGTCTTTGTGTGGGGACAGGCACCTGTAGATACAGCTACAGCGGCTCTGGAAGGTTTCCTGATGGCTCTCTGGCCGATCATTCTGGTTATTCTTGCGGCTGTATTCACTTATCGTCTTTCCTTGAAGACAGGCGGTATGGATACAATCAAGGCAATGATAACTTCCGTCTGCTCTGACAGACGTGTGCTTGTACTGCTGATTGCATGGTGCTTCGGCGGCTTCATGGAAGGTATGGCAGGCTTCGGTACAGCGATTGCAATTCCTGCAGGTATGCTGGTATCACTTGGCTTTGATCCGATCTTCTCCTGTCTTGTATGTCTGATTGCCAATGGCACACCGACACCGTTCGGTTCCATCGGTATTCCTACTGTCACTCTGGCAAATCTGGTCGGACTGGAAAATACAGGCGTTGCCTTCATGACAACGCTGCAGCTGGCTCCGTTCATGATTCTCTGTCCGTTTCTGATCGTCATGTGTGCAGGCGGCGGCGTCAAGGGTCTCAAGGGTCTGGTTCCGCTGACACTGGTTTCCGGTCTTACATTCGTGCTGCCGCAGATGGTTGTTGCAAAGTTTGTCGGTGCGGAACTGGCAGTTGTCGTCGGTTCTGTCTGCTCACTGCTTGCGACTGTATACATGGGGTCTCGCACAAAGGTGGATCCTGCCTATGCGATGGAAACAGGTTCTGCGGAAAAGCTGAATCTGCAGACAGCGCTGAAGGCATGCTCACCGTTCATTCTGATCTTCATCTTCCTGCTGTGCACATCCAAGCTGGTTGCTCCGGTTAATGCTTTTCTGGCGCAGTTCTCTACCAAGGCTGTTATCTACTCTGGTGAAGGTGCAGGTACACTGACATTTGCATGGATCAATACACCTGGCGTATGGATCTTCCTGTCCGCTCTGATCGGCGGCATGATCCAGGGCGCACGTGGTCCTGTCTTTGTCGAAGTTCTCAAGGCTACACTGAAGCAGATGAAGGAAACAATGATTACTATGCTGGGGGGTCTTGGCTGGGCCAAGATCATGGGCTACTCCGGTATGGTCGCTTCCATCGCTGC
>JAZUHS010000131.1:0-17239 GCA_045641845.1 Bulleidia sp.
TGGCAGAAGTGACCCTTGTTTTTGATAATGCTACAAGAAAGCTGAATTCCGATCTTGATGAACTCGAAGTCACAAGACGTTTATATCGCGATTCCGGTGATGCCGAATATCTTATCAATCGCCGCAATGTCCGTCTGAAGGATGTTGTCGATCTGTTCCTTGATACTGGTCTTGGCCGTGATTCACTGAGTATTATTTCGCAGGGTAATGTCATCTCCTTTGCGGAAGCAAAACCGCAGGATCGCCGCGGTATTTTTGAAGAAGCTGCCGGTGTAGCCAAGTTCAAGAAGAGAAAGCTGGAATCGCTGTCCCGTCTGGAACGTACAAGTGCAAATCTTGAACGCAGCCAGGATATTCTCAATGAACTGGAAAAGCAGGTTTCTCCGCTGAAGCGTCAGGCCCATAAGGCGGAAATCTACCGTCAGAAGAAACAGCGTCTGGAAGAGATTGAAATCACTGTACTGGTACAGGATATCCGCAATCTCAGCGGTGAGATTGACTCCGCAAAGAATACACTGCTTGAAATCGAAACATCCATTACCATGGATAATACGCGTATTCAGGTTGCCGAGACGCAGGTGAGTGATGCCCGCCGTCAGGTAACACAGATTGACAATGAAATTTCAAAGCTTCAGGATGAACTGATGCGCAACTATAACGATGTGCAGCAGCTTGAATCCAGAAGAACCGAACTGGATGAAAGACGTAAATATATTGTCGAAACCGGTTCCGATGAACAGAAGAGAAATGAACTGAAGAGTCTGCTTGATGCAGCAAGACTTGAATATGAAGACCGCCGTGACCGTGCTGCCAAGCTGGAGAATGAAATCAGACTGGCTTCTGAAAAACTGACACTGGCTGCACAGAAGATGATGGATGCTTCCTCTGCTCTGGAACAGGCACAGATGAAGCAGCGCAATCTTGAAAACAGACGCAGCTTCCTTGATCAGATGCTGAAGAATCCGTTCAACAATCAGCAGGGTATCCGTTCCATTATGGAAAACAGCCGAGCACTGCATGGTATTCTCGGTGTTGTCGGTCAGGTACTGCAGGCTGCAAATGGCTATGAAGAAGCAGTATCCACTGCTCTTGGCGGAGCTTTGAACAATATCGTTACTGTGGATGAACAGGCTGCCCGTGATGCGATCAGATTCCTGAATCGCAATCAGTCCGGCCGTGCGACATTCCTGCCGTTAACAGTATGCTCACCGCGTTACATTACAAAGGAACACAGTATCATCTGTGCAAATACACCCGGCTATCTTGGCCCAGCCAGCAATTTTGTAAAGTGTGATCCAAGATTCAATCCTGTAGTTTCCTCGCTGCTTGGCAATGTTCTGGTAGCGGAAAACATGGAAGCCGGCAATGAACTGAGTTCTCTGACTAGACGTTCCTACAAGATTGTCACACTGAATGGTGAAGTTATTCACCGCGGCGGTTCCATGACCGGCGGCAAGGTGCGCAATGCAACCAATCTGATGACAATGAAGAAGGAAGCAGACGACATTAAGGTGGCTCTGGATTCTCAGAATGCCCGTGTTGAACTGGCAAGAAAACAGTGGAGTGCAGCATCCGGCGAGCGTGAATCCATCTCCGCTTCCCTGCAGGAAAAGCGCTACTCTCTGGCAGCGCTGGAACCGGTAGTTGATGCAAAGCGCGCCAAGTATGAAAAACTGAAGAACGATCTGGCATTGATTTCCGATGCTGAGGAAGAAACAGTGGAATCTCATGAAGATGAACTGATCATGAGACTGAACAGAGCTTATTCCCGCCGTGATGAAATCACCGGTGAAATCAAGAACAGACGTGATGCAAGAATGCAGCTGACACAGGGTGCAGACCGCAAGGAAGCACAGCTCCGTCAGATGCGCAGAGATCTCAAGACAGCAGAAGCCAGTGCCAATGCCATCCGCATTGACCAGGGCAGACTCGAAACAAAGATGGAAGCTGATCTTGGCCGTCTGAACCGTGAATATCAGATGACTTTCGATTTTGCACAGACAAAGGTAACGGATGTGCCTGTAGAAGATGCACGTGAAGAAGTCGCACAGCTGAGAGCTGACATTGAACGTCTTGGAAATATCAACATGAATGCCCCTGAGGAGTACAATGAAGTAAATACAAGATATGAGACAATGAAGCAGCAGATTGAAGAGCTGACATTGAGCAAGGATAAGATCCTTTCTGCTATCGATGAACTGGATACAGTCATGAAGAAGCAGTTTAAGGAGATGTTTGATGCCATCAATGCAAACTTCAACGAAATCTTCCGCAGTCTGTACGGCGGCGGACGGGCAAAGCTGGTTCTCCTGGATCCCAGTGATCTGCTGAACACAGGTATCGATATTGATGCACAGCCTCCGGGCAAGGCAGTACAGAATAATATGCTGTTCTCAGGCGGTGAAAAGAGTCTGATTGCACTGTGTGTTCTGTTTGCGATTCTGAAGGTAAAGCCGGTACCTCTGGTTATTCTCGATGAAGTGGAAGCTGCGCTTGACCCCGGCAATGTCGAACGTTTTGCACAGTATCTGCATAACTATACAGACGAAACACAGTTCCTTGTTGTCACACATCGTGTCGGCACAATGGAAAAAGCTGACATTCTGTTTGGTGTTACCATGCAGCATCAGGGCGTATCGCAGATGCTGAAGGTGGCCCTGCAGGAAGCTGCCGCAATGGCAGAACCCGATCACCAGGAGGCACAGGCATGAGTTTTCTCAGCAGACTGAAGGAAAAGTTTACTAAAAAGGAAGATAAAGCCGTATATCTCTCCGGCTTTGCCAAATCAAAGAAGACATTCGGCGACCAGCTGAATGAAATGAGATATGAGTTCAAGGGCGTTGATGATGATTTCCTTGAACAGCTGACAATCATTCTTCTCGAAAGTGATGTCGGTATCGAAACAGCAGATCTGATCTGCGATAAGCTCAAGAAGAAGTGCGAGGATTTCCCGTCCGTAACCTTCCACTGGGCAATGAACTTCCTGATTGAAATCATGAAGGAAATCTATGAAGAGTATCCCGATCAGCCGATCGTCTACAATGAAAACGGACCTACTGTCATTCTCCTGGAAGGTGTCAATGGTTCCGGCAAGACAACATCGGCCGCTAAGCTTGCCAACATGTACAAGCATTTCAATAAGTCTGTTGCTTTCACAGCCGCAGATACATTCCGTGCCGGAGCGATTGAGCAGCTGGCAAAATGGGGTGAGCGTTTGAATGTTCCCTGCATAAAAGGCAGAGAAAATGGCGATCCGAGTGCGGCGATTGTTGACGGCTGCCGTTATGCAAAGGAAAATAATATTGATGTTCTCCTTTGCGATACAGCCGGCCGACTGCAGAATAAGACAAATCTGATGAATGAGCTTTCCAAGATGAATCGTGTTTCTGCACGTGAAATCGAAGGGGCACCTCATAACACATGGCTGGTACTGGATGCAACAACAGGTCAGAATGGTCTGGCCCAGGCGGAAATCTTTGCCCAGTCTACAAAGCTGACAGGCATCATCCTGACCAAGATGGATGGTACTGCCAAGGGTGGTATTATTCTTGCCATCAAGCACAAGCTGCATGTACCTGTATACTTTATCGGTCTGGGTGAACAGCCTCAGGATCTGAGACCGTTCGATCTGGACAGCTATCTGTACAGTATTTCCGAAGGTCTGGATCATGGAGAATAAGATCCGCATCAACGGACTGCTTGATTACTATGAGGAACTGCTGACGGAAAAGCAGCAGAACTTCTGCAGTTACTATTACCGCGAAGATCTCTCTCTGCAGGAGATTGCGGAAATCGAAGGGGTATCCCGTGCCGCAGTGCATGATACGATCAAGCGCTGCCGCCGCGAACTCGAATCTTATGAAGAGAAGCTTCATATGTACGAATCAGCTCAGAAAAGAATGAAGCTGTATGAAGAAATGCTTCTGAGTGCAGACGAACATATGAAGGGTCTTATAAATCAATGTATTGATACTGAGAATGAATGAGGAGGAAATTATGAGCAAGGTCATTTCAGTTAACAGTGGTTCATCATCTTTAAAGTTCCAGCTTTTCGACATGCCGTCCGAAACAGTTCTGACATCCGGACAGGCAGAAAGAATCGGTCTGGACATGGGTCAGTTCACAATCAAGGTGAACGGCGAGAAGCATGTACAGAAGCTTCCCATCCCTGATCACGCTAAGGCAGTTCAGCTCCTGCTGGAAGCACTGATTGAAGAAAAGGTTATCGAAAGCCTGGATGAAATCAAGGGTGCAGGTCACCGTATTGTCCAGGGCGGTGCTTACTTCGATCAGTCTGTAGTAGTTGACGATAAGGTAGTAGAAATCGTTGACGAACTCGGCGAACTCGCTCCGCTGCACAACCCCGCACACCTGGTATGCTATAAGGCATTCAAGAAGGCTCTGCCGGAAATCGGTCATGTATTCGTATTCGACACAGCATTCCATCAGACAATGGGTCCTGAATCCTTCCTGTTCCCTGTACCTTATGACTGGTACACACAGTTCAAGATCCGTCGTTACGGTGCTCACGGTACATCTCACTGGTATGTCAACAGACGTACTGCTGAACTGATGGGCAAGCCTGTAGAAGATCTGAACATGATCACATGCCATCTGGGCAACGGTGCTTCCATCTCTGCAATTCAGGGCGGTAAGGTAATCAACACATCCATGGGTCTGACACCTCTGGGTGGTATCATGATGGGTACACGTGCAGGCGACCTCGACCCGACTGTCGTATTCTACATGATGAAGAAGCTGGAATGCACACCTGATGAAATGGATACATTCCTCAACAAGCGTTCCGGTATGCTCGGTGTTTCCGGTATCTCTTCCGATGCTCGTGATATCCAGGCAGCTATCAATGAAGGCAATGAACGTGCAATTCTGACTTCTCAGCTCTATACAAACCGTGTTATCAACGTTGTCGGCGGCTACTTCATGCAGCTGGGTCATGTTGATGCAATCGTCTTCACAGCAGGTCTGGGCGAAAATGACCAGCCTACAAGAGAAAGAATTCTGAAGAAGCTGGAAGAAGCAATGGGTCTGTCCATTGACTACGAAGCAAATGCTGCAATCCGCGGTGAAGAAGCTCTCATCTCCAAGCCGGATTCCAAGACAGCAGTATATGTAATTCCTACAAACGAAGAACTCGTTATCGCTCGCGACACAGTTCGTCTGTTAGGTCTGTAATTTATGAACTTCGCTGGTCTGACTGAAAAGATCGAGAACAGCGAAATCATTACAATTTTCCGTCATGTACATCCTGACTGTGATGCCTTGGGTTCACAGTTCGGACTTCGTGAATGGATCCGGGATAATTACCCCGGAAAGCAAGTATATGCAATCGGAACGGAAACCTGCTCTCAGGGCAGGTTTCCTGCTTCTGATGAGGTCAGTGATGAAGTGATCGCTCAGTCACTTGCAATCGTTACTGACACAGCAGGTCTGAATCGTGTGGATGATCGTCGTGCCATGCTTGCAAGGGACATGGTTAAGATTGATCATCATCCCAACCTCGAGCCATATGGCAATCCCTGTATTGTTAACGACAAGGCAGCTGCGGCCTGCGAGATTGTGACCGAATACTTAAGAAGCATGCCGGAAAGTAAGGTTTCACTGCAGACAGCCGAATATCTGTATCAGGGTTTACTGACAGATACGCTGCGTTTTTCGACAAGCAATACAACCTCAGACACTTTGATGAATGCCGCTTATCTGGCATCATCAGGTGTTGATATTCCCGTCATCAACAGAGTTCTGTTCGACCGTTCAGTAGAAGAATTCCAGTTTGCGGGAATGATCCGTTCCAGCGTCAAGATGGCGGATCCGCACACAGCATATGTCATTCTGACATGTGAAAAGCTCAGAAAATGGAACATGTCCGCAAGTGATGCCAGAAACTATGTTTCTGAATTAGGCAGCGTACGTGAGTTCAGTACCTGGGCGATCTTTACGGAAACAGAGCCGGGCATTTATGCAGCGTCTCTGCGTTCCAAAACAGCAGCTGTCAACGAAATAGCAGTTCAGTACAGAGGCGGCGGTCATAAGAACGCTGCCGGCATCAAGAATCTGTCGCGACATGATGTCGAGGAGATTATTGAGAAGCTGAAAACGTGTGAATAATCATTTCGCTGACACACGGAGGACATAACAATGAATGTTGCAAATAAGAAAACAATCTCTGATGCCGTTGCTGAAAAGCATAATCTGACAAAGAGAGAAACTGCTGCGATTGTCGACCTCGTATTTGATACAATTGCGGAAGCTCTCAGTGATGGCGGCAGAGTAGATATTACAGGTTTCGGAAAATTCGAAGTCAAGGAACGTGCCGGACGTACAGGCGTGAATCCCCGTACAAAGGAAGAAATTGAAATTCCCGGTTCAAAGACAGCGAAATTCAAGGCTTCCAAGGTACTGAAAGACAAGATCAGATAATCTGAAGAAGACAGGAATACGTCAGGTATTCCTTTTCTTTTCCAATGGATGTAATGCTTGCATCCATGCGTGTCTGAACGCATAATTGACGGGTAGTGGAGATTGATTATGGAGTTTATTAAGACATTTATCGCTGAATTCTATCTGGCAGATTACTGGATTGTACTGCTGGGTATGGCCGGACTGTTTACATTGATCGGCTTTATCCTGTGCTTTCTGAGAAAAAAGATGCCGCTGGCTCTGTTTACCTGGCTGTCCATGTCATCAGTGCTTCTCGGTATTGTCGGATATATCGAAAAACTCAGAGATGATATGAATATCGCCGGATATGCAGAATTGTATGACCAGCTTGCGTCCATGTATAAATGGCTGCTGATCGGTGTGTGTGCGATTATTGCTGCAAATGCGATCAGTCTGCTGATGGGTTTCATCCGCCGCAAGGTAAAAAAGTAAAACAGATAAGATACGGCAGAAGAGCGTGAACTGATTCACGTTCTTTTTATGTGCATTCCTTTGTTCTATGAAAATGAATTTCATTTTTCTTTTTATGGTGCTCTGCAGAGGTCTTTAACGTCAGGTGAATCATGGAAAAGCAGCTGTATTTGTAATACTATATTGGCGTTTATGAGGTAAGTAAGATGGTTGATGATCAGACAGAAAACACATCCGCGCCTGAAACGAATGCAGAAAGCACGGAGCAGGTACAGAAGCTGAGTATCGAAGATATTCCCAGTGAACATATTGCCGGGCCTTCGCATAAAAGCAGGGACAAGAAGCGGAAGGAAAAAGAGACTGCAGAAAAGGAACCTGCAGTAAAGAAGAAAGTCAAGAAAAGGTTCCCGATTGTGCCGTTCTGGGTATGTGCGGTAATGGCAGCTGCTGCCTTTGTCTTTATTTTCAGCAGAATGCCGATGTTCCCGTACAGATGGAAGCTGATCGCCGGGGCAGGTGCTGCGGTCGTTATGGCATTGATGGGATTGATTTCCTTCACTGCCAGAAAGCGCAGACCGATCATTGCGGCTTTGAATATCATGCTTGCAGTTGTGATGACCACTCTCAGTGTGATTATTCCGAATGTAAAGCAGCGTGTATCAAAGATCATCGTTGATAATCAGATTTCTTCAGGAACCGTGAAGGTTAATCTGTACATGATGTCTGATGCATATAAGGAAAAGCATCCCGAAATTGAGTGGATGGAAGAACCTGATCTTTCCGAAGTGGAAACGACGGATGGTGTACTGCGTGCCTGGATCGATGCCGGTGCAGTGCTTCTGACATCACAGGATAATGATGAACTGTATCTGGCTCCGGCAGTGGAAACACTGCTGAAGTTTGACCGGAAGGCAAAGATTGTTGATAAGGCGACACTGAATGCGGCTGCCGAGGATCTGTATGCCGGCAAGGGAAATATTCTGTTTATGACGGAGTCCGTTGCTTATATGATTCGTGATATGGAAGAGTATAAGGAATGGGAGGACGATGTTAAGGTTCTTTATACCATCTATGTAGATGAAGTTGTAGAAGAGGAAGTTGTGATCAATGACCGATCTCTTACCGATGAGCCGTTTTCGATTTTCTTCGGCGGCAATGATACAATGGGTGAATTGAGTCTGGCAGGAAGAACCGATGTATGCATGATCGTTACAGTAAATCCTGTATCGCATCAGATTGTCATCAGCTCTTTCCCGCGTGACTCCTATGTACCTAATCCGGGTCTTGGCTATCGCAATGACAAGCTGACGCATCTCGGCATGCGCGGTATTCAGAATACGCTGATCACACTGAGCGATCTTTTAGGGACACCGATTGATAACTACATTCTGATCAACTTTACAACTTATATGAAAATCATTGATGCTCTGGGCGGTGTGGATGTCGATAATCCCTATGCATTTACGTATACATGGGATCATGACTACTACTATCCTGAAGGAAGAATCCATCTAGATGCACAGGCAGCTCTGTATTATGTAAGAGAACGCTACAGTCTGCCGGATGGTGACTTCGGCCGTAACATGCATCAGCAGCTGGTTATGCAGGCGATTATCCGCAAGGTTTCTTCACCGGCAGTGATTGCCAACTTCAACGAACTGCTCAATGCGCTGGAAGGTACATTCCTGACAAACCTTTCCGACAGTTCTATTTATGGCTTCTGCCAGTATCAGCTGCAGGAGAACATCTCCTGGAATGTCGTCACCAACCGTGCGGAAGGGGCTGTAGGCTTTGCTGTATGTGCATCCGCACCCAGCCAGGAACTGTCTGTCGTCTTCCCATATACATCTCATGTGCAGTATATGGCGGAAGTAATAGATGCCGTGGAAGCAGGGGAAGTCATTGAACAGGAAGAGATGCCTGCAGGATACAGCGTCCTGTACGGACCGCTGCATCTGGAAGTTCAGCCGGAAGAGGAAAACCCTGAAGAGACGGAAGAACCAGAAGCTGTTGAACCCGGTATGCAGGGTGGTGAGGGTACGGAAGTGATTCCGATCATACCAACACCTGAAACACCCACAGTCAATCCTGAGCCTGAGCCTCCTGTCGAACCGGAAACACCGCCTGTGGATATTACACCGACACCTGAGCCTCCGGTGGTTGAACCTGAACCGTCAGAACCGGAGGAACCTGTGATCGATCCGCCGGCACCTGAAAATCCCGAAGAAGAATATGAATAAGCAGATGAGAATCCATGTCATGTGGATTCTTTTCTTCTTCTGTACAAAAAAGACGATCCTAAGATCGTCCTGTGATGATGAGATCAGTACAGTTCAGGATACATGAATTCAAGAATCATCGGCATCATGTTAGCCCAGGATGCTTCTGTATGCTCGCCCTTGACTACCAGATTAGGGAAGGTATGGCATCCCTGCTCGGTAAAGAAGTGGTTGATGGTTAGCATCAGATCAATGTCCTTGATCATGTAATATCTGTTTCTTGATTCTTCCGAACCCATATCCATGTAGATGCGTGTGTTGGGATCAAACTCCGTTTCCAGAATCAGTTTCTCCAGTTTCTTTTCATTCAGGAAAGTTGCGGGGGAAAGGCACGCAGCCTTGGAATATATATGATTGTAGGCAGTAATGCAGTACTCAGCCATGAGGCCTCCCATGGAAGAGCCGGCAATGCCTACGTGCTCACGTTCGGACAGAATGCGGTAGCGCTTTTCACATTCACGTTTCAATGCCCCTGCGAACCATTCTGCGGTCAGTTTACCGCGGGGATGGATCATTGGCTCATTGTGTACGCGAACGGCTGTAAACGGCGTGTATTCATCGTCTCTGCGATTCCCGATATGATTGCAGTCAACTCCGACTACGACAAGATCAAGACCGCTGTTATCCAGGTAGTCCTTCAGACCCCAGGATGTGCCGTAGGTAGCAAGCTCATCAAAGAAGAGATTGTGACCGTCGAACATATAGAGAACCGGATAATACTTGTCGCTTGTATCATAACTGTTGGGAAGATAAACCCATACTTTACGGGGAGACTGGCTTAAAGGTTTGATCGGGAGTGTGAATTCTTCTACTTTTCCCATGGTGCCTTGCCCATCCATTTGATTCTGCTTTCTCTGCCGCTGAGAATACGGGAGATGTTCTCATGATGTCTGTAAGTAACAAACGCCCATAATGCGGCAATGGAGAAAGTGATTGAAGGATCGCACTTCAGTACTGCGGATACAATCACAGCGCTCAGCAGTGCGAGAATGCTAGAAAGAGAAACCATTCTGCAGAAGAACAGAATCGTGAAGAAACAGAGAATCGGGAACACAAACTGCCAGAAGTACTGGTTTGTCAGCAGTACGCAGATACCCAGGAAGAAACCGAAGGATGTTGCAACAGCCTTGCCGCCCTTGAATCCTGCAAAGATCGGGAAGCAGTGTCCGATGCAGCAGGCAAGACCTGCATAGATGACTGCATCCGGTGCAAACAGAGAGCATAGCATCATGGAGAGGAAAGCCTTCAGTGCATCAAGGATGACGACAGTAATGCCAACCGGTTTACCCAGAACTCGTCCGGCATTTGTTCCGCCAAGATTGCCCGAACCTTCCTTGCGGATATCCTTCTTGAAGAATACCAGGCCGATAACGAGTGACCAGGGAACGGAGCCGAACAGATAACTGACAATAATCATCAGAATAGAAGTTAAGTTCATAATTCAGACCTCCGTGACCATTTTAGCACATCAATAAAAAAAGACACTGAATTTCAATGGCTGCAGCAGGGTTCTCAAGTCGTAAGGTTACAAAAGATTAAGTTCTGTATTTTTGCGCGGATAAAGTGTATCATTGTGCAGGATGATGCCTGCTAGGTGATCATCGCTTCAACCGCGTCCTAAGCAACGCGCGTTTTTTTGATAAACAGTAATAACGGAGATATTAGATGGTTAGTAAATATGATGACAGCAGCATTCAGATTCTGGAAGGTCTGGAAGCTGTAAGAAAAAGACCTGGCATGTACATCGGTTCTACCGACAGCCACGGTTTACATCATCTGATCTGGGAAATCGTCGATAACGCAATTGACGAAGCTTTAAACGGGTTCGGCAAGAAGATTGCGATCACCCTGGAAAAAGACGGAAGTGTTTCCGTCAGTGATGAAGGTCGTGGTATGCCCACAGGTATGCATGCCAGCGGTGTAAATACACTGCAGGTCATTTTTACTGTGCTTCATGCCGGCGGCAAATTCACATCACAGGGTGGATACAAGACCGCAGGCGGTCTGCATGGTGTAGGTGCCTCTGTTGTAAATGCACTGAGTGAATGGCTGACCGTAGAAGTCGCTCATGATGGCGAACTTGTACGTATGGAATTCAAGGACGGCGGCAAGAAGATCGGACGTCTGCAGAAACTTGGCAAGACAAACAGAACCGGATCTACAGTCCGCTTCAAACCTGATCCGAAAATCTTCCAGACAACAGAATACAAATATGACACTGTCTGTGAGCGTACCCGTGAGGAAGCTTTCCTGCTTTCCGGCATTGCCATGACAGTCACTGATAACCGCGGCAAGAAGCAGGTAACGGAAACATACTGTTATGAAGATGGTCTGACATCTTTCCTTGGTTATCTGCACGAAGACCGCACAGCCCTGATGGCACCGGTGAAGTTCTCCGGTGAATCGCTGGGCATTCACGTCGACTGTGCGTTCCAGTACACAGATGACTACCAGGAAAATACATACAGTTTCGTCAACCTCGTCCGCACACTGGATGGCGGTACACATGAAGTCGGCTTCAAGACAGCATTTACTAAGGCTGTCAATGACTATGCCCGCAAGTACGGTCTGTTAAAAGCAAAGGACAGAAATCTTGAAGGAAGCGATGTCAGAGAAGGTCTGACAACAATCCTGTCCGTTTCCGTTCCGGAAGAGGTGCTGCAGTTTGAAGGTCAGACCAAGGGCAAGCTGGGTACACCCAGTGCCAAGCCTGCGGTAGATGCTGTTGTTGCGGATAAGATTTCCTACTGGCTTGAGGAAAACAGAACGCAGTCCGATATGCTTGTGCGCAAGATGATGAAGGCTTCAGCTGCCCGTGAAGCAGCAAGAAAGGCCAGAGAAGAAGCGCGCAAGGGCAAGAAGGGTGCCCGCAGTGAACGTGTGATTTCCGATAAGCTTTCACCTGCACAGACCAAGGATTCCCGCATCAAGGAACTGTTCCTGGTCGAAGGTGATTCCGCGGGTGGTTCTGCCAAGCAGGGAAGAGATTCCCGTTATCAGGCAATTCTGCCGTTAAGAGGCAAGGTTCTCAATACGGAAAAGGCTTCTCTTGCGGAAATCGAAAAGAACGAAGAACTGAATACATTGATCTATACACTCGGTGCCGGTGTCGGTCCTGACTTTGATTACACGGAATCCAACTACGGTAAAGTCATCATCATGACCGATGCCGACGATGACGGTTCTCATATTCAGATTCTGCTTCTGACATTCTTCTACAGATATATGCGTCCGCTGATTGAGCAAGGCATGGTCTATATTGCTCTGCCGCCGCTTTATCGTGTGACCAAGGGCAAGACCCTGCAGTACTGCTATACAGATGATGAACTGGAAGCATTAAGAAAGAAACTTGGCAAAGTCGAAATTCAGCGATACAAGGGTCTTGGTGAAATGAATGCAAGTCAGCTCTGGGAAACAACAATGGATCCCGAGAGCAGAACCCTCGTACGTGTCGGCCTGCAGGATGGTGTAAAGGCAGAACGCCGTGTTGCCGTACTGATGGGTGACAAGGCGGAATTGCGCCGCAAGTGGATTGAAGAGAATATCTCCTTCACACTCGAAGACAGCTTCAAGGTGGAATAAAAATGGCAAAGAAGAAAGAAATTACAGACAATACCAGATATGTTCCGCAGCTGCTTGAAGACATCATGGGTCAGGGCTTCGGAAGATATGCAAAATACATTATTCAGGAACGTGCGCTTCCCGATGCCAGAGACGGTCTGAAACCTGTACAGAGAAGAATTCTCTATGCGATGTATCATGACGGCAATACCTATGATCATCCTTATCGTAAGTCTGCCAAGACGGTAGGTCTTGTCATCGGTAACTACCACCCGCATGGTGATACTTCCGTATATGATGCAATGGTACGTATGTCACAGGACTGGAAGGTCAGACTGCCTCTGATTGATATGCACGGCAACAACGGTTCCATTGATGATGATCCGGCTGCGGCAATGCGATATACCGAAGTGCGTCTGGCAAAGATTACCGAAGTCATGGAAGATGACCTCGATAAGAATACTGTTGAAATGGCACCGAACTTTGACGATACCGAAAATGAACCGACAGTACTGCCGGTACCGTTCCCGGTTATGCTGGTCAACGGTGCAACCGGTATTGCGGCCGGTTATGCGACGAACATGCCGCCGCATAATCTGAAAGAAGTAACGGAAGCTGCGATCTACCGCATTCAGAATCCGGAATGCTCTCTGGATGAAATCATGAGCATCATGCCCGGTCCCGACTTCCCTACAGGCGGTATCGTGCAGGGCAGAGACGGCATCCGTTCTGCCTTTGAAACCGGCAAGGGACGTATTGTCGTACGTTCACGCTGTGAAATCGTAGAGACACGTACATGCAATCAGATTATTATTACGGAAATTCCCTACGAAGTCGTCAAGCAGCAGCTGGTAAAGAAGATGGACGAGATCCGCTTCTCCAAGGATATCGAAGGTATTCTGGATGTCAGAGATGAATCTGACAGAAACGGTCTTCGTATCGTTGTTGATGTACGCAAGGAAAACGATGCGCAGCTGATTCTGAATTATTTCTACAAGAATACAGACCTTCAGGTCTACTATAACTACAACAACGTAGCGATAATTGATCGCCGTCCGGTACAGGTCGGTGTTCTCGGACTGCTGGATGCCTTCCTGGAATTCCGCCGTGAAGTCGTACTGCGCAGAGCGCACTATGAACTCGAAAAGATGGAAAGCCGCTGTCATATCATTGAAGGTCTGATGCGTGCCGTTTCCATTCTGGATGAGATCATTGCCATTATCCGCGCATCTAAGGATAAGGCAGATTCCAAGCGCAATCTGATGAGGGAATTCGGCTTTGATGAACCGCAGGCAGAAGCGATTGTCTCCATGCGTCTGTATCGTCTGTCTAATACGGACATTACAATGCTGAGACAGGAATTTGCGGAACTGATCAATAAGATCGAAGAAACAAAGGCAATCATCGAAAACAGAAATGTACTGCACTCCGTGATCATCAGAGAACTGCGTGCAGTACGTGATCAGTATGGTGATGAGCGCCGTACTGCCATTGAGGAAAAGGTTGAGAACATCGTCATTGACAAGGCACAGATGATCGCCAGTGAACGTGTTGTTGTGACTGTGTCCAAAGACGGCTATCTCAAGCGTGTTTCCATGCGTTCCTATAATGCCTCCGATAAGGAGACAGGTATGAAGGAAGGCGATACACTGGTTGGTATTTCCGAGTGCGATACAACCGATACACTGCTTCTGTTTACTTCCAAAGGCAATTATGCCTTCCTGCCGGTTTGGCAGATTGATGAAGGCCGCTGGAAGGATACAGGCATGCATCTGAATAAGGCCGTCCGCGTGGATGGTGATGACAAGCTGATCGCAGCTATAGCCGTCAAGGATTTCAATACCTATGCCTGGATCGTTACGGCAACAACCGAAGGACAGATCAAGCGTTCGCCTGTGAATCTGTTTGCCGTGCAGAAGAACGGCAAGGTCATGACGGCAATGAACATGGGCCGCAATGCGGAACTGATGTTTGCCGGCCTTGCCTATGAAGGTCAGGAAGTGCTGCTGAGCAGTATTGACGGCTTTGCATATCACTTTGGTGTAGATCAGATCCCCGTGACCGGTATTCGTTCCAAGGGTGTCAAGGCCATGAACTTCGGTACCGGTGATAAACTTGGTGTATGCACGATTATCGATGCCAATACCCAGTCCGTGCTCTTTGCGACATCTCTTGCCCAGATGAAGCGTGTGCATATGGAAGAGATTGCTTCCGGTACACGTCCGATGAAGGGGAAACTGATCTGCCGCAGACTTAAGAAGAATCCCAGTCAGGTCGTATATGCCAAGGCTGTAAAGCCAGGTGATGAACTGGTATTCACAGATCCCGAAACAAAGAAGATCCGTGTTACGGACATTCCTTTCAAGCCTGCAGACGGCGGCTTTACTGCCAATGCTCTGCTTAATCCTGACTGGAAGCCTGCCGGTACAATTGAACTGTGCCGTATTGTCGACTTCCCGGAAGAAAGTGAAGTTGTGCACGATGATGTTGAAAAGATGAGTCTTTTTGATGAATAAGAGGTAATCGCTTATGAAGACATGTAAAGGATGCGGTGCTGTACTGCAGACTGAATTTCCCGATCAGATCGGCTATTCTCCCAAGGGAGATGCAGAATACTGCAAGAGATGCTTCCGTCTGATTCATTATGATGACCTGACTGTATCCATGCGTACAGGCATCAATCCCGATACGGTCATGGACCGCATCGCTGCTATGGACTGCATGGTCCTGTGGGTTGTGGATCTGGCTGACTTTGAAGGCAGCATGATTCCCGGTCTTAACCGCAAGCTGGCTGATAAGGACATTGTCATGGCAGCGGCAAAAAGAGATATCCTGCCGGATACACTGAGCCACGATAAGATTGCCCGTTTTGTTTTCTCAAGACTTAAGGAAATGGGTATTCACATCCGCTCTCTGGTTCTTACAAGCAAGGTGGAACGTACCGGTGTTGACGAGATCAAGGATGCCGTAAACATGTTTGCCAAGGGCAGACCTGTAGCCGTGATGGGCAGAGCAAATGCCGGCAAGAGCACACTGCTCAATTCCCTTGCAGGTTCGGCAATGCTGACAATGAGCCGCTATCCCGGAACTACTATTGACTTCAACGAAATCGATGTTGATGGTCAGATCTACATTGATACACCCGGTATTGAAATCAGCGGCAGTATGCTGATGGAAGCGAAGGAAGATGATCTCAAGCAGATCATTCCTGCCCGTACCGTCAAGCCGCAGATCTATCAGCTCAAGGGTGATCAGTCCTTTGCTATCGGCGGTCTGATCCGTCTGGACTTAATGGGATGTGATCATGCTTCCTGTGTATGGTATCTCAGTGACATGCTGCCGATTCATCGTTCCAAGGTTTCCGGCGCAGATGCACTTTGGGAAAAGCATTATGGAAACATGCTGAAGCCTGTCACAAAGAATTCAAAAATGGTAAAGTATTCACAGCACAAGAATCTCGATAAGCTTGATATTGTTGTAGATGGACTGGGCTGGGCCTGCGTCAGCGGGCAGATCGGTACTGTAACGGTTATGGTACCCGAGAATGTAAATGTAACATTCAGAAAGGCAATGATTTAATATGCTTACAGGAAAACAGAAGAGTTATCTCAGAGGTCTTGCGCAGACGGAAAAACCGATCTTTCAGATCGGCAAGGACGGCATCAGTGATAATCTGATTGAACAGGTTGACAATGCTCTGCGTGCAAGAGAACTGATTAAACTGGCTGTACTGAAGACAGCTCCCGGTGATCTGCAGGAAACTGCATTTGACCTTGCAATGTATACAAAAAGTGAACTGATTCAGGTGATCGGCCGCAATATCGTGCTGTACAGAAAAGGCAAGGAACCCAAGATTCTCCTGCCATGAAGAAAACTGTTCTCATCTGTCCGTTTGATCCGGTGACAGAAGAAGAGATTCGCTTTGCATTAGGTCTTAGAAAGCAGGGCAGGGAAGTCTATCTGCTGTGTACGGAAGAAGGAATTCTTCCTAAGCAACAGCGTGAACATCTGCTTGCTATGGCGATCAGACCCTGGCGTCATCTGCATATTGCTTCCTCAGCGGAAGGCTGCGAAATGATTCATGATGATCGTCTGATCACCAATGAAGAGAAGGCAAGAAACGGACTGTTCCGGCTTGCTGCACCGGGTATCCGCGGGGAACTGTTCCGGAAAGGCTGGTATATGGAATGCGTTACTGCAGCCATGTGCAAGAAAAGCAGAGCCATTCACAGTGTCGGCGTTGCTGAGACAGCAGTAAAGCTTGCCAGTGTGCATCATCTCAATGAAATCGATGCGTATGTCATGGGGATGCTTCATGACATTACCAAGCGCATGCCGGATGAAGAGGGAGCGCGTATAATTGCACGCTACAAGCCGGAGTGGAATGACATTTCACCGAAAGTATGGCACAGTTATACAGCAGTACGATTCATGAAGGATGAAATGTGCTGCGGCAATTCGAAGCTGCTTCACGCCGTGGAGCATCATACAATCGGGGATGGCCATACGGACTATGATCATATCCTCTA
>JAZUHS010000132.1:0-19916 GCA_045641845.1 Bulleidia sp.
CTCTTTTGGAGTCCTCATTATTATATGCTTGCCAGCACCTCTGTGCAAAAACGGGTTGTAACGTTAAAATGTGCTTAATAATCAGCATAGATGAGTCGGAATAGTCATGCGAAATGCATGGCTGTTTTTTGACGTGTCGGGCATGACGCACATCTATCCGGTGAAAGTCCGGTCACGGGAGTTGCAGCCAAGCGTAGCGAATCACTAGTCGAAAGCAGCGATGCTGGGATAAAGGAAGTGGTTTGCAAATCTCTGGGCCTACGCACACAAATCTGATGAGGCCATGCCGCGTCTGTACAATGAAAAGCTGCTGTATAAGCTGAAGTCCAAAAGGTACACCGTACCTACGGTGCAACGGGAGGTGTGAGTGCTCTTGCCATCCATCTACCCTATTAAAAAGAGCGGTACATGCGCACGGCTCTGACTCTCAACATATTAATTTTACCAGAAATAAAATATGCAATACAGTCTGTGTCTAATGCGTAATTCGGATAATATGAAAGTACAAATCGGGTGAAAACCCGCGGACCGAGCAGAGGTACAGAGTTAAAAGAATCATGTACGAAAAAGCCATGACATATGCAAGTGGGGCAGTCATGGTATAGTTGACGAGACGATCGAAGACGAATAAGCATTAAGGTCAGAAATGAATACTCAGAGTGAAGTGTTCGGATTTATCATTAGGCTGAAAGAAATCGATTGAACGTAAAGTCTGAAGATCGGAAAAAGCGCGCATCCGGTCGATCGAACGAAGTACAGTAAGCGGAAGGAACACGGGTTAAAAAGAGAGGAAGCATGGTGTGCTTCCTCTTTTCCGTAGCATCTGCGTTATGTATAAAGAGTGCGAATCATGACCTGTTTCAGACTGATACGTCGCAATTAACAGGATTTCCAATATAATGAATGCATCAGTATCGGCAGTGATGTTTATGCATGGAAAGAATGGTATTCTCAGTGTGTATGCAGAATTGCTGTATTGATGTACAGGAATGAAGAAGAATGAAAATTATGCATGCTTATATATGCGTAAATTGTTAATTAATTCACAGGAAGGGAACGTAAATTATGACGAAATGTGCTATATTTTTGGCAGATGGTTTTGAAACCTGCGAGGGTCTGATCACAGTGGACCTGCTCAGACGTGCATCTCTGGATATTGATACTGTATCAATGAATGAGAGCCTCACAGTGACAACATCTCACGGTATCAGCCTGCAGGCTGATCGTGTGTTCAGCGAAACAGATCCGAAGGATTATGATGTGCTGATTATTCCCGGCGGCAAGCAGGGTACGGCAAATCTGGAAGCTTCGGAAGAGCTTCGTGAGGCAATGCGCAGTCATCTGGAAAGCGGCAAGCTGACCTGTGCGATCTGTGCAGCGCCGTCCATTCTCGGTCATATGGGACTGCTTAAGGGTAAGAAGTATACATGCTTCCCGACCTTTGATGAAGCAGGCTTTGGTGGGGAGTATCAGATGGAACTGGCTGTTACAGACGGCAATCTGATTACAGGCCGCGGTATGGGTGCAACAATCGAGTTTGCCCGTCATATTCTGATGAAGACGGTCAGCGAGGAAGTGCTGAAGAGCGTTCAGAACGGTATTCAGTACGAACATACTTTTAGAGAGAGTATGTAACCAAATTAGGAGGATAAGGTATTTATGGCTAACATGTTCAGTAATGAATCCAGACAGTTCAAGTTTGATATTCTGGTTCAGATCGGACGCGCAGTATTCAATGGAGATGTAGACAGAAGCAAGATCAATGCATATGCACGTGATCTTGTACAGCTCAACGGTCCCCGTTTCAGATGCTGTGTATACAAGGAGAGAGAAGTATTAAGACAGAGAGTTCGTCTTGCTATGGGTGAAATGGCAAACGATATCGTTGATTATAATCCCCGCCAGATCGTGCAGGTAATCGATGCTGCATGTGATGGCTGTACTATTAAGAAGATTCTGGTAACAGACAACTGCCGTAAGTGCATGGCTAAGCCCTGTCTGTCCGCATGCCGTTTCGGTGCAATCCACATTGGTACAACACGTTCCGAAATCGACTATGAAAAGTGCAAGAGCTGCGGTGCCTGCGCTAATGCATGTCCTTATAAGGCAATCGTTGTTACAGAACGTCCCTGCTTCGCTCATTGTCCTGTACAGGCCATCAGCTGGGATGAAAACAACATTGCTGTCATTGATGAAGATAAGTGCATCAACTGCGGTCAGTGCCTGCATGCATGTCCGTTCGGTGCAATCGAAGATATTTCCTGGGTTAAGCCTGTTGCTCAGCTGTTGACTATGGGTGTTCCTGCATATGCAATTGTCGCTCCGTCCATTCAGGGTCAGTTCGACAATACTGCTCTGCCGCAGATCATGAAGGCAATTGAAATGCTCGGCTTTGAAAAGTGCTTTGAAGCTGCTGTATCCGCAGATGCTGTTGCTGAAACAGAATATGCTGAACTGAAGCATCATATGGAAGCAGGCGTTCCGCTGACTACTTCCTGCTGCCCCGGTTTCGTAAATATGATGAAGATGCACTTCCCGACAATTTACGAACAGAACAAGTCTTCCACACTGTCTCCGATGATGGCGCTGGCAAGAAAGCTCAAGCATGATCATCCTGATCATGGTGTTGTCTTCATTGGACCGTGCCTTGCCAAGAAGCAGGAAGCGATGGAAGATCATACACCTGTTGACTATGTTCTGACATTTGAAGAACTGGCTGCGCTGCTGATTGCCAAGGGTATCAATCCTGAAGAAATCGAAGCTGCAGATGAAACATATGCGACAACATTCGGCAGAAACTTCGCTCACTCATCAGGTGTAGCTGTTGCGGTTGCTCAGGTTGCCAAGGAAAAGGGCGATGCTCCGTTCGTTGCTGTTGCGGCTAATGGTGCATTTGAATGCAAGAAGCAGCTGATGCTGATGAAGGCCGGCAAGTTCAGCGGTAATATTCTGGAAGGTATGTGCTGTGATGGCGGCTGCATCAATGGTCCCTGCTCCATCAGTGATCCGATGACAATCCGTGCACGTATGACTAAGGAAAATCTCACTAACAAGAAGATCACGATTGACGATTCCGTTACAAAGAATGACTTTAAGGGATTTGATATCGAGATTCATAAATAATAATTGCTGTATTACAAAAAGGAGGACACGGTAATGGTAGTTGTTGAAGTATGCATCGGCAGTTCCTGCTATACAAAGGGTTCCAGTGAAGTTGTCACAACTCTGAATAGCATGATCAAGGAAAACAACTGGGCTGACAAGGTTGAACTCAAGGGTTCTTTCTGCATGAAGTCCTGTGTTGAAAAGGCTGGTCTGGGTATTCGTATCAACGGTACAAAACTGAATGGTGTTACAGTCGCAAATGCTAAGGAAGTTCTGAAGAAGGAACTTGAAGCAGCACTTGCATGAGATCCCCGTTCATTAAACTGGATGAAGCTAATTGCCACAGCTGTATGAAGTGTGTGCGTGTCTGTCCGACAGGCGCCATGACCTACAACGGGATGAAACCGGAAGTCGTTGACGAAGACTGTATTCTGTGCGGCAGGTGTTATACCACCTGCCCGCGCGGTGCACAGAAACTCGTCAGCGAGTTTTCGCGTTTAGAGCGTTGGCTGAAACAGAAGGAAGAGATTGTTCTCTCCGTAGATCCCGCCTTTGCGTCGATCTGGCCTGACTACAAGTCTCTGCGTGTGCTCCTGCAGGCAAGAGGCATCAGACATGTGGAAGAAACGGCAAGAGCGGCTGTGCAGGTTTCTCAGGCTTATGCACAGCTGATCAGAGATGGCAAGATGAAGAATATCATTACTTCCAGCTGCCCGGCTGTGAATGTCATGATTGAACGTGAGTTCCCTGATCTGCTCGACCAGCTGGCGCCGATTGCGACTCCGGCGGCAGTCCATGGCCGTCTTCTGCGTAAAAAGTATCCGAAGGCAAAGTTAGTCTATCTGACTCCCTGTGCTGCGGCATATCGTGAGTTCAGAGATGCTCGTTTTGCCAATCTGTTTGATCTGACCGTGGGTATGGATGAAATGGCCAGATGGCTGCACAGTGACTACAGCGGTATTGAGACAACATCCTGGGGAAACTTTGAAGGTTCTATTGCCCGTCATTACGGTTCCTGTTCCGGTATCATTCATACGCTGGAGCCGTCAGATACATATGACTTTATCGCTGCCGATGGTATTGGACGCGTCAGAACGATGCTGCAGAGCATCCAGCGCGGTGAGATTACAGGCTGTTTCCTGGAAGTCGCTGCCTGCCGTGGTTCATGCCTGGCCGGTCCGATGCTTTCCGGATATCCTCACAGTGAGTGGGCTGGTGCAAAGCGTATTGCCAGTCACAGTTCTGATGTAAAGATAACTGCACCGGAACTGGGTATTCCGCAGATGGAAGCCAAGTGGAAGAAAGAAGTTAAGAAGGAAGTCAAGCATTTCACCAAGAATCAGATTGATGCTCAGTTAAGACGTATGGGCAAGGATTCTCCGGATAAGCTGTATGACTGCGGTGCCTGCGGTTATGACACATGCCGCAAGAAGGCAGAGGCAGTGCTTGCCGGCCGTGCGGATCCGCGTGTATGTCTGCCGGAAGCTCTGGAAAAAGCTGAGTCCATGGCGAACATGATTATCCGCAATACTCCTAACGGTATCATTGTCTTCAATGATGCTCTGGAAGTAACGGAAATGAATGATGGTGCCAGAAAGATGCTTGGCATGCGTGACAAGGATCCGATCGGCATGTCTGTATTTGAGGTCTTCCCGGAAGGCAATATTGCCGAGGCTGTCATGAACATGCAGGGCAGACGGCAGTACAGCCGTAACTGGTATGAGTGCTATCATAAGCTCTTTGATGAAGTTGTCATTCATATGAATTCCAGACAGGCTGTTGTTATTCTGATGGACCGTACGGTTGAAGATGCGCGTATTGTTGAAATGAACAACATGCGTGATCGTACATTCAAGGTTACACAGGATGTTATTGACCAGCAGATGCGTACGGTACAGGAAATCGCATCATTGCTGGGTGAAACAACAGCGAAATCCAAGATTGCTCTGCTGAATCTGCAGAGAGTTATGGACGAAGGTACAAAATAATGGCTGAGAAGATCCATATTGAGAGCTTCTGGCGATCTTTGAATAAGTATAAAGAAGAACTGTGCGGTGACCGTGTCATGATCAGACGCAACGAAGACTGTATCGTTGTCGTACTGGCAGATGGTCTTGGCTCGGGTGTAAAGGCCAACATTCTTTCCACACTGACCTCCACGATCATTTCCGAGATGATCTACTCCGGTCTGCCGCTGAAGGATGCGGTGGAGACAATCCTGGCGACATTGCCGATGGATGCGGATCGTGGCATTGCCTACAGTACATTTACCATTGTGCAGGTGTTCTATGATGGCAGATGCTATATTTCTCAGTCCGAAAATCCGGATCTGGTGATGTTGAGAAAGGGCAAGGTTTATCATCCGAAGGAGGAGAATGTTTCCTTCTCCGGCAGAACGGTAAAGCTTTCCCAGCTGAGACTGCAGCCGGATGATTACATTGTTGTATGTTCCGATGGTGTGGAACATGCCGGTATGGGTGATGCCAACTTCTTCGGCTGGGGTGTAGATGGTCTGGAGAAATTCCTGGAAGCCAACTACAAGCCGAATATGGAAGCGCGTTTTGTGACTTCCATGGTGCTGGATGAAGTGCAGGAGCTGTACCGAGGCCGTGCACGTGATGACTCTACGACTGCATGTATCCGCATTCTGCCGGTAACGGAGAACCGTATTATGATCGGACCGCCCCGCAGCTATGACGATGATGAGATGGTTGTAAACAAGCTTCTCAGCTGCAATGGCAAGAAGATCTGCTGCGGCGGTTCTACATCGACCATGGTTGCCCGTGTAACCGGCCGTGAACTGCGTCCGGACAGTCTTCTGAATATGGTTCCGGGTGTACCGCCGATGGGTTTCATCGATGGTATTGATCTGGTTACCGAGGGTGTGATTACCCTGCAGGCTGTGGATCTGCATCTGCGCAAGGCTGTAGCGGATGGTGATTACTTTGAATCACTGCTCGACAGTACAGAAACAGATGGTGTATCACAGCTGACAAGGATGCTGTTATCACTTGCGGAAGTGACATTCATGATGGGTTTAAGCAATAACCCTTCTCATGATGCGATCAACTGGTCGCCGATTTCCCTGAGTGCGAAGGTATCTGTAATTCATGAAATCGCAGACAATCTGGCGAAGCTTGGCAAGATCGTCAGAATCGAGGAATATTAATCCTGTAATGGAGGCAAAGAAAGATGAAGAATACTGAAGAAAGACTGATGCGCTACTGCCGTATTGATACGGTATCCGACGAAAACAATCTGGGTGAAACTCCTTCTTCTCAGAAGCAGTTTGATCTGGCTCGTCTGCTGGAAAAGGAAATGAAGGAGATGGGTCTGAGTGATGTTCGCTGTGATGAACATTGCTATGTATACGGCAAGCTGCCGGGCAATGTGGATTACAAGACAAAGACTGTAGGTTTCATTGCTCATATGGACACTGCTCCTCAGTTCTCCGGTACAAATGTTAATCCTCGTATCATCAGAGACTATGATGGCAAGGACATCAAGCTCAATGACACAATGACAATCAGCGTAGAAGAATATCCTGATCTGAAGGCTCAGGTTGGCAAGACACTGATGGTAGCTGACGGTACTACACTGTTAGGTGCAGATGACAAGGCCGGTATTGTTGCAGCACTGGAAGCTGTACAGTATCTGATTGATCATCCTGAAATTCCTCATGGTGATATCGCTGTAGGCTTTACACCTGATGAAGAAATCGGCAATGGTCCCAAGTACTTTGATATCGAAGGCTTCGGCTGCGACTTTGCATATACAATGGATGGCGGTGCAGTTGACGGACTGTGCTATGAAACATTCAATGCGGCTACAGGTAAGGTTGACATCAAGGGTTTCTCTATTCATCCCGGTACAGCAAAGGGCAAGATGATCAACGCTGCTGCAATCGCCTGTGAATTTGAAGGTCTGACACCTAAGCAGATGCGTCCTGAATTCACTTCCGGCAGAGAAGGCTTCATTCATCTGACATCTATGTCCGGTGACTGCGATCATGCGGAAATGACATATATCCTGCGTGACCATGATGCACAGAAGCTGGAAGAACAGAAGGTCATCATGCGTGCAATTGAAAGCTATCTGAACGCTGAATACGGTCAGGGTGTTGTTACAGTAACAATCACTGATGTATATCGTAATATGCGTGAAGTATTCAACACACAGCCTGAGGCTCTGGAAATCGCTGCAGAAGCTCTGAAAGCTCTGGGCCTGACTCCGGTTGAAGATCCTGCCCGTGGCGGTACGGATGGTGCTACACTGTCTCTGAAGGGTCTGCCCTGCCCGAACCTGGGATGCGGCGGTCGCAACTTCCACGGACCGTATGAATACTGTGTCATGGAAGAACTGGACAAGTCCGTTGAACTGATTCTGAAGGTCATCGAACTGGTTGCTAAGAACGCGTAAGTAATAACAATAACCCCTGCAGCATTGCAGGGGTTTATTACAGGAAGGAGCGAACATGATAAAGAAACTGATTGTACTCTTTCTGGCTTTAATGATGCTGGGATGCAGTGAAAAGACAATGGGAAAGGTAACTATTACCAATGACATTGAAATGAAAAGCAGACCGGCTACGATGACGGGATATGCTTTTCTGGAAGAAGAGAAGGCAGACTTTGAACTGATCTCCATGAAGGAGGCCACACGTTTATTCGAAGAAGGAGGATCCGGTATTCTCTATTTCGGCAAGGTGAAGTGCAGATGGTGTCAAAGGGCAGTGCCGGAACTGAATGCAATAGCACTGGAAGCAGGTATCCCGATCCTGTATGTTGATGTGGATGTACCGTTTACACAGGAAGTCTATGACAAACTGGAACCTTACATTCAGGAGACATTCCCGACGGATGACGATGGGAATCCTTCGTTCTATGCACCCAGTGTCATCGGAGTAAAAGATGGTAAACTGACAACCTGGCATGTTGCATTAGTCAAAGGCTATAAGCCGGCGGATGACTATACACCGATGCCTGATGATCAGCGCAGAGAACTGCGAGAGAGCTATCGTAAGGTTGTACAGGCAACAGCTGACTGAAATATGTCAGAGACAAATCATTCACGAGTGTCTTTTCGCAGGATCGGCTGCTGCAAGTAAGTATCTCGTTTGATCTCCATTGTTATACTCCACATTTATGTGCATCTGCACATTTTTGTGTAATGCTGTATCGTCTGCTCTTGTTTTCATGTATTCCTGCCCTCTATGACCATAGAAGATAAAACAGCAAGCAGCCATTCCTTTTCTGGAAGAACTGTCCGCTATCTAGGTTAAAGAGATCTTTTATTTCGATATACTTATGAATCCATGGAACATCAGATACTCTGATCATCATGAGGTTATATTTGAGTATGATAAAACGGACAATTTCTCAAATTGAGTGACTGTCCATTTTTTCGTTTCTCATAAACGCAAAAGAAGAATATGCTAATATGGCTTTGTCATAAGGAGAGTATATGCGCAGTATTGAGATTGTCGGTGATGACTATATCGGTCATTATGAAAAAGAACGTACAGCCTGCCGTGGTTTGATTGTTAAGGGCGATCAGATCCTGATGTCCTATGAAGTCAATACGGATCAGTGGATGATTCCGGGCGGCGGTCTTGAAGATGGAGAGGATGACAGGGAATGTGTCATTCGTGAGATTGAAGAAGAAACCGGAGTAATCGCTGAACCTGGTGAGTGTGCATTGGAAATCAATGAGTACTATCATGACTGGAAGTTTGCAAGCAGATACTTTATCTGTAAGGTCGTTGGTACAGGTAATAGAAGACTTACGGAAAATGAAATGCGCAAAGGCATGGAACCGCGCTGGATAGCTATTGAGGAGATCAAGAAGATCTTCTCCGGATATGCGGATTATCATGACAGGGATTCGATGCGCAGTGGTTTATATAAGCGTGAATATACTGCGCTTTGTCAGCTGTTGTAATAGAGTGTAAGATGCTGTTATGAAGAAAAGGAACATACCGCTGCTGCTATGGCTATGCTTTGAAGTGATTGCCGTGGTTTTGTGGTTAACAAAAGGACAGTTGTTTTATCTCTTGAATTTCTCCTATATCGGTACAAGTATTGCTTTTGGTTTAGGTTTGTATGAACGTAACGATCCGCGTGCAAGACGGATTGTGCAGTTTCTGGTAGGCATGTATATGCTTGTATATCTGGGATTGATCTCGGGTGAGAATATGCAGCTGGAGGGATTCTGGTATTATCTGTTTACCGGTGTTTTTGAAGCGGCTGTGATTCACTATGCTGTTGCGAAGATCTTTGGCCCTTTGCTGTTTGGCAGAGGCTGGTGCGGGTATGCATGCTGGACAGCGATGGTGCTGGATTTTCTGCCATACAAGGTACCGCAGAAACCCAGGATGAAGTTTGGCTGGATGCGCTATGTGATGTTTGTTCTTTCCTTTGCTTTGATATCAGGACTGTTTCTGGCAGGTGTAGGGAATATGGAACGGGTGATGTTCTGGTTATTCATCTATGGCAATGTTCTGTACTATGTCAGCGGAATTGTTCTTGCCTATGTATGTAAAGACAATCGTGCTTTCTGCAAGTACTTATGTCCTGTAACAGTATTCCTGAAGCCAATGAGCTATTATTCACTGCTCAGGGTAACTTGTGATGAAGAGAAGTGTATGCACTGCGGTAAGTGCAGAATGGTATGTCCGATGGAAGTGGATATGCTGGATCCTTCGCGTAAACGTAAGAACGGAACGGAGTGTATTCTGTGTCTGGAATGCGTAAAGGCGTGTCCGAATAAAGCTTTATAAGAGAAAATACAGGTAAACCACAGGTCTACCTGGGTAAACTGCCGGTCGGTAGAGTCTATTAGAGGGGAGTGATACGATGCAGACGTCAAAGAAAAGGAGTAATGAAGTTATGAAGAAAACACTTGGCATGATGATTGCATCGCTTAGAAAAGAAAAAGGTATGACTCAGCTGGAGCTTGCAGAACTGATGGGTGTTACCGATAAGGCAGTAAGCAAATGGGAAAGAGATCTGTCCTGTCCGGATGTGAATACGATTCCCAAACTTGCAGAAGTATTCGGAATCAGCGTGGACGAACTGATGCAGAACCGTACAGTACAGGAAGAAAAGAAGGACTATGCACCGATGGTACAGATGATCCTGAAGGCAGTAGCACTGGCGATGGGTGTTGGTGTTGTTGTATTGTCTGTACTGAAGCAGCTGGATGCGAATTCCGGTATGGGTATGCTTGGTATAGGACTTGCCTGTCTTGCCATTACAGCATTATCCGGTAATGATGAAAACTAAGATGTTACTTGGGACAGTTCTGCGAAGGGCTGTTCTTTTGTTATCTGTGCATATACGGACAATATGGGTGTACAGATGTTCACTATCGTATATTGTGTATGTTGACAGTATAATAGTGTCTATATTCAGGAGAGATTATGTTATTCGGATTTCGCAGACAGAAGAGAATTGAGGGTACAGTCACGGATCTTGTTGTAGAGAGCAGACGCAGTGCGACACCTGCTAACTGCAATGTGGAATCCATCATTTACCGTATCTATCTGCATGGTTCTTCTACGGTAATCGGAGAGTGTGATCTTAGACTGGGTATGAATGAAGAGCTGTACTATGCAGGCAATATCGGTTATCGCATCTATGAGGATTACCGTGGTCATGGCTTTGCATATGAAGCAGCACGTCTTCTCTTTGATATTGCCAGGGATGAGTACGGTATGACAGAACTGCTGTTAACATGTTCACCGGATAATATTGCCTCAGTGAAAACACTGCACAGGCTGAACGGGGAACTGATTGAGACAGTGATGGTTCCGCGTGATCACTGGCTGTATCATCGTGGTGAGACGATTAAGGAAGTTTACAGATTCATTCTCTGACATCTGCGGAACTTTGTTATAAAATACCTTTATTATCTTTGATTTATGAACTGTGTAGACAGTAAGGAGATTTACTATGAGTGAAAAGTTCGGACTTGTACTGGAAGGCGGCGGTGTACGTGGTGCGTTTACAGCAGGTGCACTGGCATGGCTGAATGATCATGATATCCAGCTGGATTATCATGTAGGTATTTCTTCCGGTGCGATGCATCTGATTTGCTATATGCTGAAGAATAAGACAACTGCGTATAATATCTCTACGAATTATGCGTGTGATCCGAAATATATCGGTGTGAAGGCACTGATGAAGGAAGGCTACTATGTAGCTTATAACCGTCTGTTCAATGAGTGTCTGAAGAAGAAGGAACGTTTAAGCATTGTTCCTCTGCAGAGAGAGAATGCACCGATGGAAATCGGTGTATATGATATGGATCAGGGTAAGACTGTATTCAAGTCACCTCGACAGATGGATACAGACCTGAAGGTACTGCAGGGTGCATGTGCTCTGCCGGTAGCTTCTGCGATTGTAGAAGTTGATGGTCATCATTATCTGGATGGCGGTATTACCAAGATGATTCCGATTGAACGTGCGATGGAAAGAGGATGCACAAAGTTCATGGTGATTACAACCAAGCCTGCGGACTATGTACGTAAGCCCGGCAGTCCGATCGTCAAGGTACTGATGAAGGCAATGTACGGCAAGTATCCGCAGCTGGTGGAAGACTATTCCGTGCGTCATCTGAATTATTATAAGCAGGTAGGTATTGTGAAGGATCTGGTAGCTAAGGGTGATGCGATTCACTTATATCCTACCAAGGATTTCCCGATCAGCCGTTTCCACGGCAATCCTGAAGATACCAAGACTTTATACAAGCTTGGCTATGATGCGATGGAAGAAAGAAAAGAAGAAATCTTTGCTTTCCTGAATCAGCAGTAAACCAGTAACCGGTAGAGATACCGGTTTTCTTTATTTTCTCGGGAAATGTTATAATACTGACAGTGTGAGGTATGAGTTATGAGTAATAAGACTTCTCTGGTATTTACCGGTGATATTGGCTTTGACAGATATATGGATCATAAGTGGGAAGATGAAGAACTTCTTTCCGAAGAAGTATTGGCATATCTGAATGATGCGGATCATGTCATTGCCAATGTGGAAGGGGCAATGGTCAGACAGGAAACAAATAAAACGACAGAAGGTGTACAGCAGTTAGTGCATACGATGAATCCTGAGGCGCAGATTGTGCTGCGCAAGATGCATGCGGATATCTGGAATCTCTGCAATAACCACATCATGGATGCAGGTCAGGATGGTGTTGCCAGTACATTGAAGGAAGCAGAAGCCTTTGGTGCTAAGACCATTGGTGTAGGTATGAATCTGGAACAGGCAAGAACACCACTGTATCTGGAAGATGCTGGTGGTATCGGTATCTTTGCGGTTGGTTTCAGACGCGGATGCAAGCCGGCAGGAGAAGATCATGCCGGATGCTATATGTGGAATGAACTGGAGATGATCCAGGAAACCATTACGGAAATCAAGAAGAAGTGCAGATGGTGCATCATTGTGGCGCATGCGGGTGAAGAGTTTACTTCTCTGCCGACACCGTATACAAGAGATCGTTATCATGAGTTCTTAAACATGGGTGCAGATATCATTGTTGCACATCATCCCCATGTTCCTATGAACTATGAAACAGTAGGCGATAAGATCATCTTCTATTCCCTTGGCAACTTCATCTTTGATACGGATTATCAGCGTGCACAGTTCAATACGGATAAGGGTATTCTGGTACGTCTGGATATCAGTGAAGAAGGTTATACATGGGATGCAATGGGTCTCAAGATCATCAGAGGACCGGAACATGTAGTAAAGGCAGAACTGCCTAAGATCTTTGCGGATGTACAGGAAGATCAGTATGAACTGCTGGAACCTTTGGCAGCCAAGATGTTTATCGCAGCTACCAAGAGACAGCAGATTTATCTCAATGCAAAGGAATACAAGGATGCGGATGATGCCAAGTGGGCAGAGCATTTCGCCAATCCTAAGCGAAGCGGAAGAGTTCCCGGGGAAGCACTGGATTTCTTCATTGTCTGTGCCCTTGCAGAGAAGGAAGCAGAGAAGGCCTGGGAGAAGAGTACACTGGAAGGTGTAAAGGAATATATCCTGGAACAGATGTAAGCAGAGGTAATATATGAAACTGGTAATTGAAGAGAATGAACAGCTGATGAGTGAGTCTGCAATGCAGATTGTACTTGGAGCAATGTTGCAGGATAAGAAGGTGAATATCTCTCTGACTGCGGGCAGGAGTCCGAAGCTTCTGTATCAGATGATGATTCCCTACGTAAAGAATAAGAAGAAGTTTGAAGATGTAGAATACTGGCTCTTTGATGAAGCACCGTATATTGGTGAAAGAGAAGGAGAACCCGGTCCCAACTGGGTGGAAATGCAGGATCTGTTCTTCAGAGAAGCGAATATTCCGGATGAAAGAATCCATATTCCTACCATGGAGAACTATCAGGTATTTGACAAGATGATCCGTGATGCCGGCGGGATTGATGTGATGGTCATTGGCTTAGGTTATGATGGTCATTTCTGTTCCAACTGTCCGCACTGCACACCGATGGATGCTTATACATATTCCATGGATCGCAAGATCAAGAATGCATTGAATCCGGGTTATCCGGATAAGCCTCTGCAGCCCTATACATTAACAATGGGACCGAAGAGCTTAATGCGTGTAAAGCATTTAGTCATGATCGTTAACGGTAAGGAAAAGGCAGAGATCTTCAAGAAGTTCCTGGATGAACCGATCTCTGATGTCATTCCTTCCACTGTTCTTCGTCTGCATCCCAACTTTACAGTCATCGCAGACAAAGAAGCAGCATCTCTCATCAATGAAGATGACTACAGGAATGTATAAGTTATGTTAGGAACATTGAAGTCCATTGCCTCTGTTGTGGGCATTGCCTTATTCTGTATCACTACAGGCTTAGGCTTTAAGAAGAAGGACAGCATCGATGCTAACAGCATTGCCTGGAAAGGATTATGCTGGAGTCCGTTAGTATGCTTTCTCTTTGTGGCATTCATGGAATATACAGCAGGGGATGTAAAGTCTGCATCTACCTGGCTGGTCATTGGCGTTGTCAATTTCTTCCTGAATTCCAGTATGATACTGCCGGAAGAAGATAAGTAATAGCTAAGGAATGCAGGAGACTCATTATATGGGTCTTCTGTTTTTTATGTGCAAACGGCAATTTATCATCGATACGGCAATATATATCTGCTGTATGTTGCTGAAAACGAATTATAATGAAACTGGTATAAAACAGAAGAAGGTGGTGATCATATGAAGAACTGCAGTGAAATCGCTGAGGAATGGGGTATTTCTGTACGTACAGTGACCTATATGTGCAAGATGGGGAAAATACCCGGTGCAGTGAAGGATGGCAAGAGCTGGCTGATTCCGGTGGATGCAGCTAGACCTAAGGATCATCGAAGAAGAGAGATGCGTATGAGTGCTTATGCATCTCATCATAGAGTATTCAGGAGTCTGAATCTGCAGGCTGGTATGAACGATCGTAAGAAGCCATTGCCGATTGGTATCTCGGATTATGTGCGTGCACAGTCTGATTACTACTATGTGGATAAGACTTTGTTAATTAAGGAATTTCTGGATCGTATGCCGGTTGTGTCTTTGTTTACAAGACCTCGTCGTTTCGGAAAGACGCTGAATATGGATATGCTCAGGGTATTCTTTGAAATCAATGAAGAAGATACAAGTATTTACTTTAAGAACAGAGATATCTGGAAAATGGGATATGAGTATACTGTGCATCAGGGGAAGTATCCTGTGATCTTTCTGACCTTCAAGGATGTAAAAGCAGATACAATGGCTGATACGTTAGTGAAGATCAGAAACCTGATACAGGTTGAATATGGCAGACATAGTGAGTTATTAAACAGCAGAGAGCTGGATGCATATGATCAGCAGCTGTATCAGTCTATTCTCGAGGGTACAGCAAGTGATGTGCTGTACCAGTCCGCATTGGAAGCATTATCCAGAATGCTGGATTATCACTATGGCAGAGCGCCTGTGATTATCATTGATGAGTATGATACGCCGATTCAGGAAGGATATACGAAAGGCTTCTATGAAGAAATCATCGGGTTTATGCGCAACTTCTTTTCCGGTGCCTTCAAGGATAACAGACATCTATCCTTTGGTTTTATGACAGGGATTCTCAGGATTGCCCAGGAGAGTCTGTTCAGCGGTCTGAATAATATCTCTGTTTATTCTGTAATGGATGATGAGTACAGTCAGTACTTCGGATTTACGCAGGAAGAGATTGATGACATGCTGGAGTATTATGGTCTGAGTGAAAAGAAACAGCAATTGCATGAATGGTATGACGGTTATCTTTTCGGTAACAGAGAAATCTATAATCCCTGGTCTGTGATCAATTACATTGCCAAAGGCGGTGTACCGCAGGCGTACTGGGTGAATACAGGAAAGAATGAAATTCTGGAGGATGTGCTGAAGCAGGTGACAGATGAGATTGCCGAAAGACTGAGAGCATTGCTGCAGGGTGAAAGAGTCATTGCCAGGATTGATCAGAATGTGGTTTATCGTTCTTTGGTAGAGGATCCTGTCAATATCTACAGCTTCCTGCTGGTAGCTGGATATCTGAAAACAGTCGAGAAGAGAATTATGTCAGATGGTTCCTATATGTGTTCAGTGATGATTCCTAATAAAGAGATTTCGGCAGTATATAAAGCAGAGATTCTGACGCATTTACTGCGTATTGGGGCAGTGACACGTACAGCTGCGAATCGTATTGCGGAGAGCCTGTATGCCAATGATCCGGAAAAGCTGAGGAATGCATTAAAGGGATATATGGATGAAACGATCAGTTTCTATGATGCAGGTTCAGAAGGCTTCTATCATGGTATGGTACTTGGCTTGATTGCTTTGATGGATACACAGTACATGATCAGATCCAACCGGGAAGCAGGAGATGGTAGATACGATATTGCTCTGATTCCAAGAGACAGTCATAGCCATGGTGTCATCATGGAACTGAAGTGGAGTAAACGTCTGAATAATGATCAGCTGCAGGGATTGGCTGAGAAGGCTTTGAAGCAGATTGATGCACATCATTATGCAGAGGAAATGGAGAAGGCAGGCATCAGGGATATCCTGAAGCTTGGTATTGCTTTCTCCGGTAAGAATGTAAGAATCGCATGTTAGTATGAATTCTGTTTTTTCATGTAAGGAAAGTGCAGAATTTCTGTCTTTATAAGTGAAGGGGGTGAAGGAAGAATGGAAGATCTTGAAATCATTGCGTTGTATTTCGAAAGAGATGAGAAAGCTTTGAGTGAGACAATGGATAAGTATGGCAAGTACTGTCATACCATTGCAAAGAACATCACTGGTAATCGAGAAGATGCATCAGAGATTCTTAATGAGACAATGCTGAAGATGTGGAATTCCATTCCGCCTGAAAGACCCTCCTGCTTTATGGCTTACATAGGTAAGATTACCCGCAGTCTTGCGCTTAACCGCTATGCAGAAAAGCATGCACAGAAAAGAGGCGGAGGAGTTACGGATGCAGTACTGGAGGAACTGAAGGATATTGTTTCTGATTCCATCAGTCCGGAAGAAGAACTGGATCGTACACTTCTGCTGGAAGCAGTCAATGCGTTTCTGGGAAGACTGAGTGCAAAGAAGAGGAAGCTGTTCGTACTGCGTTACTGGTATGGACTGGAAATCTTTGAGATTGCAAAGAGAAGCGGTATGTCTGAGAATGCTGTATCGGTAGCTTTGAACAGAATCCGTAAGCAGTTAAAGCAGGATCTGATCAAAGGAGGATTCACGTTATGAAAAAGGATGAGTTATTCAAGGTATTAAATGACATTGATGACAAGTATATCGAAGAAGCAGGATTACCGGAAAAGAAGAGATCTGTATGGAAGTTACTTGTACCGGTAATGGCAGTTCTCATTGCGGCAGTGATGATTCCTTTAATTAAGCCTGCTGTATCAGATGTGCCGCAGGATGTGATTGCAGTGCCTGAGACAGTCGAACCTGAGGTAAAGGAAGAAGAACCCGTTGTTAACGGAAAAGGCGTTACAGTGCGTGCATTTGTTCCTCCCACAGCACCTACAGGTTTATAAGATATGGTTGGCTTTGTGATGGTAGGAGATAATGGCTATCTGCAGGTGATTCAGCAGATGGATATTCCTTTAGAAAAGGGAGAACTGATCGGTACAGCTAATGCATGCATTGGTGAATGGGAAATCCGTGAACCGGAAGAAGGTGAACTGGTATCCAACATGGAAGGTACTGTCTATGAAGCAGCAGGCTATGATCCTGATTTCCGTGTAGTCTTTGTGTGTGCCAGCGGTGGTGAATGGCTGATGGAAAGAGAGGGTGGGTATACTCTGTATACCGGTAAGGATATCTTTGAAGATCGTCTTCATGTAAGAGAATATCTTTCTTCGATCTATGTACAGAATGATGAGGACTGGTCATGGAATCGTGGTAATGAAAGAGTATTGAATATAGATGAATCAGTACTGTCGTTGTTTCTGGATGAACTGAATGATGCGGAAATCATTGGTCTGGAACGTGACATGGAAATTGCGGAACTGGCTCAGTTTGAGAAGAATCATGCAGTTGAAAAGAAATATGTACTGACACTTTCCATGATCGATCACACAGCTGTACAGCTGAAGCTGTATGAAGATGGAATTGTGATGTATCTTGGCTCAGGAGTGCCTTATATGGTTCTGGATGGGACTGGATTCAGGAGTATATTTGAAGCCTGTGCTGCAGAATAATACATACATAAAAATCCCGCTGACGGCGGATAACGCAATTGCTGCGATATCTGCTGTAGCGGGATTCTTTCTTTGTTTAGTTCATGAGGTATCTTATTCGGGCTCTTCCCATTCGCAGATGAAGGCTTTACCGCCAAGGTATGTATCCCCGCCGAAATCGCCATCATTCCATCTGCCATCTTCAAACTGCCAGTAGTACATACCGTAGTTCTCATCGCCATATTCGTTATTGGGTTCATCTGTATACCAGTTTGTATAGGTGAGCGGGGTTCCGTCAACCCATACCCATTCACCTTCATGACCGGCATCCGTTAAACCGAAGTAGGCAGAGTTATATCCGTTCTGTTTCATCAGTTCATAAAGAAGATGATCTTCTTCGGGAGAATTGATGACAGCGAGATGACCGCCTAAGTATTCGCAGTATTCTTCAGCTTCCTCCCAGGAACGGCAGACTTCAAATGAGAAGAACTGATATCGAGATACTGTTTCCGTTGCTGTGGACGTAAGCATGATGGTGCCAAGATCAATCTCTTCTCCTGCAGATACATAGCAGTCAATTTCAGCAGTCTCATAGCCATCACACTGGATCTGAATATGCATCTGACCAATGGCAGGAAGCAATACTTCGCCACCATCATAAGAACTTGTACTGTCATTGAATACATTGTGATCTGTTACTTCACTGGTGTAAGAGATAGAAGCATTGTCTATGGGATTGCCGTTTTCATCTGTCAGCTTCAAGGTAACAGTACCTTTAACAGCAGAGATGATCACTGCTTCAGCATTGAGCATCGGGTACTCTGTATTGTCTGCGATCACACGGTAATTGCCTGTCTGCAGCATTGTCTTGATCTTAGCAGAGTTCATCTCCTCTCTGATCGACCACAGATAGGAAGCAGTACCGGTGATCAGAGGTGCGGAATAGGAAGTTCCATTATGTACAGCGACAGTATTCTCTCCTTCCGCAGAACGGATGGAAACACCGGGGGCATAGATATCTACATTACTGCCGTAGTTGGAGAAGCTGGCGGCAATGTATCTCTTCTCTTCATCACGTTTGTGATCGGCAGCACCTGCGACAATAATGTGATCCATCATGGATGCATAGCTGATGTGATGTGCCGATAACAGCTCTTCATAGTGTTCACCATGCAGGACATGAAGGAAATTTCCTTTTCCCTGCACCACAGGATGACTTCCTTCTGCATGGCTTCATCAGCCTGACGGTTGTATTTAGCTTTTACCTGTATTAATGCACCTTTCTGCACTTCGATGGTGATGAGCGGCTGATTCGGTTTTGCGGAAGTGCGCATGAAGAGAATATGGGAGGAACCATGGATTACACGGTCTGTATAGGAGGCAACAAAATGATGCTGTGTTCTTCCTTCCTGATAGAGATCTTCAATCCTGCCAGGACAGGAACTGCCCGGAACGCGAACTGTACACGCAAGATTGATTTTCCGATATCGGAATATTGAGTTTTATTGATAACATAATATTCCGAATTCGGAATATTTATAGATTTTTAGGACAGCATATTCTATAATCGGATCAAGAAAAAGGAGGTGCAGACATGGTTATTCGTAATGAGTATCTGAATCAGCTGCTTGCATGGAAAAATGAGCATGTTATTAAAGTAGTTACGGGCATTCGCCGCTGCGGTAAATCCACACTGCTTGCACAGTTCAGAGATCATCTTCTGAAAGATGGGATCACTGATGAGCAGATTATTTCAATCAATTTTGAAGATCTGGATTATGAAGAGCTTCTGGATTACAAAACATTATACACATACATCAAGGAACGCCTCTGTCCGGATAAGATGACCTATATTTTTCTGGATGAAATTCAGAAAGTAGATTCATTTCAGAAGGCGGTAGATAGTCTGTTTATCAAAGATAATATAGATATCTATATTACAGGTTCCAACGCTTATCTTCTTTCGGGGGATTTAGCAACATTGCTTACCGGAAGATATATAGAAATATCCATGCTGCCGTTATCCTTTGCAGAATATTCGGAATGTTTTGAAGAATCAGAAGAACAGGCATTTGCAAAATATATGCGATTTGGTGGATTCCCGTATCTCTTAAA
>JAZUHS010000133.1:0-16072 GCA_045641845.1 Bulleidia sp.
GAAGAAGAGGTTGATGATATGACCTACGGACTTTTCATGTTCAGCAACTTCGATTTCATGCTGAGCAGCTAAAGCCAGAGCTTCCTCAACTGTCATTTCCTTCTTGAAGTCGATGCCGGTCTGTTCCTTGATGGCATCGCACATGGATACTCTTCTCCACTTGCCGGAGAGATCAATATCATGACCCAGGTAACGGAATGTTGTCTTGCCGCATACATCACTGGCAATTCTCTGGTACATAGCTTCTGTCAGGTCCATCATGCCTTCCAGATTGGAATAAGCCTTGTAGAGTTCCATCAGAGTGAATTCAGGATTGTGCTGCAGGTCCATACCTTCGTTACGGAAGGTTCTGCCGATTTCGAAGACACCGTCCATACCGCCGACGATCAGTCTCTTCAGATTCAGTTCCAGGGCAATACGCAGATACATATCCAGGTCCTGAGTATTGTGATGTGTTACGAAAGGTCTTGCGGAAGCACCTGTTAACAGTGTTGTCAGAATCGGTGTTTCTACTTCTACATAACCCAGTTCACCCAGGAAGTTGCGGATGCATGTGAGAATCGCGGGTCTCATGAAGGCAACTCTTCTGGATTCGTCATTCATGATCAGGTCTACATAACGCTTTCTGTACTTTTCTTCCTTGTCTGTCAGACCATGGAACTTTTCAGGCAGAGGACGCAGTGCCTTTGTCAGATGTGTATATGTTCTGCACATAACGGACAGTTCGCCTGTCTGTGTCTTCATGACATTGCCTTCGATACCGATAATATCGCCAAGGTCTGCACTCTTGAACATTTCATATACTTCATCACCGACGATACGCTGGTTGATGACGATCTGGATTCTGCCTTCCTTATCCTGCAGGTTCACAAAACCGAGCTTGCCCATTCTTCTCTTGGACATGATACGGCCAGCAACGGATACAGTAACATTTTCTGTTTCCAGTTCTTCGGCTGTCTTTTCGCCCCATGTGCTGCGGATTACACCGGAAAGGTGAGAAACCTTATATGCCTGTCCGAAGGGATCAAGACCCTGTTCTCTTAAGGCATTCATCTTTGCACGACGTACTTCCTGCTGGTCGTTGAGAGATTCAGCGGCATTGATTACTTCTTCCTTCTTCTGCTGCTGGCCCTTCTTTTTCTTATCTGCTTCAGCACGCTTGGCAGCCAGTTCGGGATGTGCTGCTTCAAATGCTCTGCGGCGTTCTTCCTTGATACGCGCCTTTTCTTCTTTTGTCAGTTCTTCTGCCATATCATTTTCCTCCATAAATAAAAGCTCTCCACCCATAGGGACGAGAGCTTGTTCGTGGTACCACCCTAATTCACAGCAGAATTCTGCTGCCTCATTTATGATCGATATCGCTGATCTGCGATCCATATGCTCGGGAGTCCTTGTAAACATGATCCTCTTCGTCTGTTTCCACCCTCCAGACTCTCTTTGGAATACGCCCATGTTCTTTCTCCGTCATCGCCGGACGCAGATATTATAGCGTGTTTTCCGCTGATTTCAACGCAAAAGAAAAACAGCAGAACCATGACGATTCTGCTGTAAATACGTGATGCTTACGCCTGCTTTCTGCCTAACAGCTTGTTAGTGATAATACCCAGGATCAGTGCACATGCAACGGATGTGATTGTGATCTTGCCGAATGTCAGGGACAGACCGCCGATACCTGTGATCAGGATTGCGGATACTGTAAACAGGTTATGATTTTCATCAAGGTTGACACCCTGGATCATCTTCAGACCGGAGACAGCGATGAAGCCGTACAGAGCCATGCATACACCGCCCATGACACATGCAGGGATGGAGGAGATGAAGGCAATCAGCGGAGAGATGAAGGAGATGATGATGCATTCGATTGCAGCTGTGATGATTGTAACTACAGAAGCATTTCTTGTAATTGCAACGCAGGCAACGGATTCACCATATGTTGTGTTCGGGCAGCCGCCGAAGAATGCACCGACCATGGAACCGATACCGTCACCTAACAGAGTGCGGTTGAGACCGGGGTTTTCGAGCAGATCACGGCCGATGATGGAAGAGATGTTCTTATGATCGGCAATGTGTTCAGCGAATACAACCAGAGCAACAGGGATATATGCAACGGCGATTGTTGCGATGTAGCCGCCATCCAGTTCGGAGAAGCCGGCCTTCAGGAAAGTGAAATCAGGGAAGGCAACGAATGTCTTCAGGGAAACACCGCCTTCAACCAGAGCCTTCAGAGAAGAGAAGTTGATAATCTGCATAGCAGCATTGCCTGTGGATGTGCCGATCATTGTCAGTACCAGAGCAACGCCATAGCCGGCCAGGATACCGATGATGAAGGGAATCAGACGTACTGTCTTCTTGCCGTATGTGGAGCAGAGCATTGTTGTAAACAGTGCAACCAGACCGCACAGTACAGCCCACTGTGTCATTTCACCGGTAGCGGAGCTCTTCTGTAGATCGCCGATGGCATTTCCTGCCAGGGAAAGACCGATGATTGCAACTGTAGGACCGATAACTACCGGAGGCATCAGGTTGGAGACCCAGTCAACGCCGACAGCGCTGATGATCAGAGAGAATGCTACGTAAACCAGACCTGCAAATACTGCACCCAGAATAATACCTGCATAACCTGCAGATAAGGAAACAGCACCTGCGAAAGCTGCGGACATGGAACCAATGAATGCGAATGAGGAACCCAGGAATACCGGGCTGCTCTTCTTAGTAAAGAATGTGTAGACAAGTGTACCGCAGCCTGCACCGAACAGTGCTGCAGCTGTACTCATGCCGTTGCCGACAATCATAGGAACAGCGATCGTGGCTGCCATAATTGCCAGGACCTGCTGGAAAGCGAAGACAATACGCTGACCAATCTCAGGCTTGTCTTCTACGTTATATACCAGTTTCATTTCTTGAAAACCTCCCTTTAGTGCGATATTTTACTCGCATCAATGTAGCCTGTAAAGATGGAAAAGACAGTATAAATAACACTGATATGCCATAAAGGAAAGATGATGCTGAAGGGTGGTTCATATAGGAAAAATTATGATTCTTCATGCTGTAAAGGGCATGTATCAGAAGAAAGATCACAGACGATGTTTTCTTTCAACAAAGAAAAAAGCATATGCGCTGGGCACATGCTCAATGGTAAAGATCGTTGATGTAGGCAACCAGATTCTGTGCTACCGGATAGAGGGTGGAGGAGAAGTCGCCGTTATTCATGGAGATGCAGAAGGAGGCATCTTCGGTAAATCCCATCAGGTAGGTATGGACACGGTCATTGGCACATTCCGCTGTACCGGTCTTGGCATAGACCATGCCGTATCTGCCTTCATCCAGACCATAGCCGACAGCAGTGGAATGCATGATCTGCTTCAGCTGGCTGTCGACATACATATCAATGCATGTATTCAGACGGCGGGTAAAGCCGCTGTAGAGCGTTTTACTGCCGCAGCTGATATTCTGTACGACATACGGACGCATCATCGCACCGTTGTTGGCAATCGCCTGGGCAATCATGGCAATATGCATCGGGGTAATCTGTGTTTCACCCTGACCGAAGGAAGCCTGTGCAATCTGTACAGGGGTTTCATCTTCCAGTTCAAAGTCGGAATGCAGTGTATCCAGGAAGGGGATATCAATGTTCTTGCCGATCAGGAAGTTATCTGCCATTTCCTTCAGTGCATCTGCACCGACCTTGATGCCAAGATCAGCGAAGTAGCAGTTGACGGAATTGTTCAGCGCACGTTCCAGATCCAGGTCACCCCAGGACTGCATGTCGAAGTTGGTAATGGAGAAGCCGGAACCTTCCGGAATGTAGGAACCGGTATCATAGAAATACCACCAGTCGTCACTGAGGTTTTCATGTTCAGCCTTATTCAGGGCAGCCGCAGCTGTCACGACCTTGAAGGTACTTCCGGGCGGATCATTTTCAAATGTACCGCGGCGGAACTGCGCATTGGGAGCGGAACTGGTCATCAGTGTGTCCAGATCATTGACGTTGTAGCCGGCTGTACTTTCCGAAGCCAGAGCAAGGATAGCACCGGTCTTGTTATCCAGCACGGTAATGGAACCTTCTCTGCCGCCAAGCAGCTGGGATGCATAGTTCTGCAGACCATTATCGGTTGTTAATGTGACGGTAGAGCCTTCGCTGTTTTCATCGAGATGATAATACAGATAACGGTTCAGACTGCCGAGCAGACCGAATTTGTTTTCCTTGGAGGAATCAACGGTATAGTAGCCTAACAGATAGGCATAGCTGTAATTCATCGGATAGTCCGCATAGGCACCTGTACCTGCTTCACCATTGCCCCAGATGGTACTGCGGCGGCGGTCAACGATACTGCCGTCAATACGATAGCCGCTGATGGAATCGTTGATGATTTCATATTTCAGTGCTTCCTGTTCATTGCTTACCATGGGATGAACTACATACTTCCAGCCGAACATTGTGCAGAAGACGATGCAGCCAAGGACGGAAGCCAGCTCAGTCAAACGGATACGGCGTCTCGATAGAAGATTCATATTCTTCGGAACTCTCATCGCCTTCACCTCCCTTCATAGGGCCAAAGCCATCATTTTCGGACATATTCAGCAGCAGACCGCAGAAGAAGAGAACAATTGCCTGGTAGGTTCCGCCTCTGGAAAGGAACGGAATCGGCAGACCTGTAAACGGAATAATATTGCAGGAGCCAAGAATGACAATCAGAGCCTGCAGATAGATCAGTACGGCAGCGCCATAGGCAACAACCGCATCTGCCTTGGAAATGTATACCTGTGTACGGCTGATCTCACTGCCGGAAACAAAGATCTGTGTAAAAAGATAGATCAGAGGCAGACCGACCACGAAGCCGAACTGAGAAACCAGCGCCGGGAATGCCATATCGGATTCGGCCAGCGGAATGGCTGTGAAATTGACGGTATTGCCGAAAAGACCGGCTGTCCATAATGCCTTCTTTCCCTGCAGCAGCTGATAGCCGGCACCGAAAGGATCATTCTGGATGTTGGCTGTGATAGAGAAGCGTACATAGACCTTCTTGACAATCGGCCACAGGACAGCAGATAAACCGCTGAGCGTGCCTTCATTGGCACTCGGCAGCATCACTTTATACAAAGCAAAGCAAAGACCGACACCAAACAGGGCACTCAGAAAGATGACAAGCAGATAGGTTCTCTTGCGGGTTCCGCGATTCATGAAGATATAGAGAATCGACAGATGCAGGAACACCAGGATGAACAGGGAACCAAGTTCATGAATGATGACGGAACCGATGACATTCACGAACAGGAACAGATTCGACATATTGAGAATCTGATTGTCGCTTCTGCTCATTCTGGAAGAGAACAGGGAAGCGTAGAAGAACAGACCGGCAATCTTGGTGAAGTCGGTCAGCTGCAAGGTATAGCCCGCGATGGAAATCCATGCAGTTGTACCGTAGCCGTTAGGGTCATAGCCTTTGATCATCAGAACCAGATAGATAAAGGCACAGATGGCAAGCATTGACCAGCAGGTGATCGAGCGATCCAGCGCTTTCCTGAGAACTCTGTAGAAGAGTACAAACAGCACTGCACCGCCAATGCCGATGATCAGCTTAAGCAGACTGTAGGTGGATTCTGATGCATAGGTCTGATCTGCCAGCATCTGAAAGGCGACACCGGCAGAAGTGAGTATGGCAATGGCAGCGAACAGTTTCATGTCGCCGTCACGGTTATATACATAAGTACCGACAAGGGAAGTTACCAGAAGAAGCAGAATCAGAGCATACAGATAATTCAGTGCGGCTGCACCGCTCTTGAGAAAGAGGATGCCGGCAAATGCAAGCTGAAGCAGAATCGGAAGAATAATCAGTCCCGAACCGCGGGGACGTTCTTCGTATTCGTCTTCTGCCGAAAGAACATCTGTCATACTTCCGGAATACTCGTCTTCGAGCAGTTCCTCATCAGGCTGAGCTTTCTTTCGAAACAGCATAACTGCCTCCTTTCATACAATGCATGATCGTATAAAGATCATGCACATTATACAAGAATACACCCCTTGTCAAGGTTAAGATGTCCTTAAAGGGCGAATGGTTTACGGTTCACAAAAAGAGTGAATTAAAGGATAATAGTTCTGTAAGCACTTACATATATAAGGATAAAGATCATTAACGAACAGAAAGGCATAAATCATGAAGAAAGAGTATTTCGGAAGAAGTCACAAGAATGAAGAAGTAACCCTGTATACACTGGAAAATGAACACCTGATCATGAAGGTGATGGACTATGGCGCAGCCCTGGTTTCCTTCATTGACAAGACTACCGGCATTGATATCGTCGAAGGCTTTGACAGCATGGAAGGCTATCTGAAGCAGACTTCCTATATCGGTGCATCCATCGGCCGTACTGCCAACCGTATCGGCAAGGGCCTGTTCACCCTGAATGGTGTACAGTACAGTGCGCCGATCAATAACAACGGCAACTGCAACCATGGCGGTCTGGAAGGTTTTGACAAGAAGATGTATGCGGTGGAAGCAGATGAGACAAAGGTATGCTTCAGCCGTATTTCTGCGGATGGGGAAGAAGGCTATCCCGGCAATCTGGAAGTGAAGATCACATATACACTGCTGGAGAATGGTATTTCCATTAAGGCGGAAGGTACACCGGATGGGGATACATTATTTGCCTATACAAATCATTCCTACTTCAATCTGTACGGAAACGGCAGAGCTATGGAACAGACTCTGCAGGTGAATACAGATGTCTATGCCCCGCTGGATGAAACAGGCATGGCGATTGACCGTCTGGATCCTGTCGCTGATACACCGTTTGATTTCCGTGAAGCAAAGCCGTTATGCCGGGATATTGAAGCAGACAATGAACAGCTGCGTTTAGGCAAGGGCTATGATCACTACTATCCGATTCCCGGTTCCGGTATGCGTACCATGGCAGTTCTGTCCTCTGACCGTCTGCAGCTTTCCGCTGTCTCCGATTTTCCCGGTATTCATATCTACAGCGGCAACTGGCTGGATGAAATGAGCGGCAAGTATGATGTCTATTATGGTTTCCGCAGTGCCTGTGCATTGGAAACTGCATATATGCCCAATGCGATTAATTATGAGGATGTGGAAGCGAAGCCTATTGTGCGCAATGGGGAGACATCCGTACACGAAGTACAGTATCTTCTTAAGGTCATCGGCTGATTCAAATCAGAGCGATTCCATGGTAAACTAAGTCTACTACAGTTTTATTAACAACTATCCGGAGGTGAAACAATGAAGGAATGGACAAAGGCTGAGCTTGATCAGATCTACAGATCCGCTGATCGTGATCGTCTCGAAGCTCTTCATGAACAGATTGCAAAATCACGCTGGCGTGAAGATTATCATATTCAGACTGTTACGGGTCTCATGAACGATCCTAACGGTTTCTCATATTTTGACGGACAGTGGCATCTGTTCTATCAGTGGTTCCCGTTCGGTGCCGTACACGGTATGAAGCACTGGTATCATGTCGTCAGTGATGACCTGATTCATTGGCAGAATGTCGGTCTTGGCATCAAGCCGAATACGGTATACGACAATTTCGGATGCTACAGCGGCAGTGCCTTTACAAAGGAAGACTATCTGTATCTGGTATATACAGGCAATCATAACGAACCTGACGGACAGCGTATTCCTTATCAGATGATCGCTTCCATGGACAAGAACAACAGCATTACCAAGCTGAGACAGCCGATTATCACACCCCATCCGGATTATACAGAGCATCAGAGAGATCCTAAGATCTTCTATGAAGATGGCTACTACTATATTCTGCTGGGTGCACAGGACTGGAACGAAACAGGTCACTTCCTGCTGTACAGATCCGAACAGATTGCAGTTGGCTGGGAGTTCTATGGCGAACTGAAGATCAGAGGCTATGAAAGCTTCGGATATATGGTTGAATGCCCCGATATTGAAAAGATCGGTGACAAGTGGCTGCTGCTGTTCTCTCCGCAGGGCTTCGGTGCCCGCGGTGATGAATTCCGCAACAAGTATCAGAATGTCTACATGATCGGCAAGCTCGATCTGGAAAACAAGGAATTCATTCCTGAAACAGACATGAAGGAACTCGACAGAGGCTTTGATTTCTACGCTGCCCAGTGTGCAAACCAGAAGGTCTTCGGTTCTTCTGCAGTACTGGCCGGCTGGTTCGGTGTTTCAGACTACTGCTGTCCTGTTACTGATGAAGAAAACTGGGCACATCTGCAGACAATGCCGAGACTGCTGTCCATTAAGGATGGCAAGCTGATTCAGAAGCCTGTACCGGCTGCGGAAACAATCAAGGGAAATGTACTGTTTGAAGCTAAGAACGGAAGTATTGTAACTGACCATATGCATGGCCGTATGCCTGAGAGCTGTGTTATTCGTGTGGATGATCCCAAGGGACAGAATGTGGAGCTGAATCTGTTCTCACGTCCCCGCAAGAACGGTTTCGTGATCAGCTATGACAGATATACAAAGTATCTGACAATCGATCGCGGTGATCTGAATCACCAGATGAATACAGAATTCGGGACAGACAGAAAGATTCTGCTGGAAGATGGTCTGACTGCTCTGGAAATCTATGTTGACCACAGTTCCGTGGAAATCTTTGTCAATGACGGCGAATATGTCATGTCCAGCCGTATCTTCCCTGATGAGGAAGAACATCTGGTTCGTATGAGAGGTAAGGATATCTCACTGACAATCTGGCAGGCCAACAAGACAGTCAAGGATGATTTCGTAATCTGATTGATCTTTCAGGACATGTGTAAAAGCATGTCCTTTTCTGTTGCTTTGAAGGGCGTATGCAGTGTGATATTTGAACAAACTGCGGTATAATGCGCCTGTTACGTAAAAAGAGGTGTAGTTATGTTTCTTGGTACTATAGTCAACTGCATTACCGTCATTGTCGGCGGTCTTGCAGGTCTTATGCTCGGCAAGGGCATTCCTGATCGTATCTCTGATCAGATTATGAAAGGCCTGGGTCTTTGCACATTGGCGATCGGTGTCGGCGGTGCAATTAAGACCAACAATGAAATCATCGTGATTCTGTCTATGGTCATCGGTATCTTCATCGGTGAACTGATCAACATTGATGCCCACTTTACCCGCTTCAGTGAACGTCTGGAAAAGAAGATGAGCAGAGCGGATGGCAGAAAGAGCATTTCCGAAGCATTCATTACTTCCAGCCTTGTCTTCTGCATCGGATCCATGACTATCGTCGGCAGTATCAATGCCGGTATTGCCAACGATCAGGCGATGCTGTTTACAAAGTCTTCACTGGACCTGATTTCCTCCTTTGTCTTTGCGACAACACTGGGTGTCGGCGTACTGCTGTCTTCCGTGTTCGTACTGGTTTTTCAGGGCGGCATTACTCTGATCGCACACTTTGCGGCCGGATTGTTAAGTGAAGCAATCATTGCGGAAGTTACCTGTGTCGGCTCATTGCTGATTATTGGTACAGGTTTGAATCTTCTCGGCATTACAAAACTGAAACTGATGAACTATCTGCCGGCGATCTTCGTACCGTTGCTGCTGATGCAGTTCTTCGGATAAGCAGCTTCGGACAGGGATTTATTCCCTGTCTTTTCTGTTACAAAGATGAATAGATTGTAACTGGGACGGGTACACAAAAGGCTCTGCTGTCACTTTGCGGACATGGGACGGTTTTCTTCTGCATTTACTGATGATAGACTCTGCTCACGTTACAGATGTAACGCAGACGTCAGCGGATGACGGGAAGGAGAATATATGACAATTCGTATTATTACTGATTCCGCATCAGATATTGAGCAGAATACAATGACAAATGTAGAGGTTGTGCCTCTGAAGGTGACAATCGGCGATGTAACATACAGAGATGGTGTAGATATGACAAAGGATGAGTTCTACGAAATGCTGGAAAGCAGCGAAGTGCTGCCGCAGACCAGTCTTGCAACTCCCTTTGAATTTGAAGAAGTATATAAAAAGATAACAGAAGAAGGCGATGAGGCAATCGTTCTGCCGGTATCCTCGAAGGTATCTGGTACTTATCAGAGTGCCATGGTCGCAGCTCGTGAATATCCCAATATCAGTGTTATGGATTCCCTGCAGGGATCTGCCGGTCAGATTCTCTTGATCAGACGTGCACAGCAGATGATTGATCAGGGCATGAAGCGTGAAGACATCGTCAGGGTTCTGGAAGAAGAAAAGACAAAGATCCGATTGTATGCAGCCGTGGATACCCTCAAGTATCTGGAAAAGGGCGGACGTGTCACAAAGGGCATGGCAATGATCGGTTCCATCATCGGCATCAAACCGATCCTGACGCTTGAAAATGGCGAACTGATTGCTATCGGCAAAGCCCGCGGTTCACGAAAGGCATTCCGTTTCCTGAATGATAAGCTGGAAGAATCCGGCGGTATTGATTTCTCTAAGCCGTTCTTAACCGCATACTCCGGCTCTTCCCGTGCCAAACTGGATCAGTACATTGAAGATAACAAGTATCTGCTCAACGGGCAGATCAGTGAAATCGAAAGTGTACAGATCGGTACAGCTGTCGGTACGCATGTAGGCCCGGGAACGGTGCTGGTCTGCTATTTCGGCAATAAGTGATAAGAAAAACGCAGAGGACTGCTTAACAGCAAAGTCTTCTGCGTTATTTTCATTTATTCGATGCGGTGATCCTGATCACTCAGATAGGCAACCGCCAGGAAGCCGGGGCCTGTATGACAGCCGATGACCGGTCCGAGTTCCTGCAGAGTGACGGAAGCGGCAGTCGGATACTTCTCAGCAACCATCTGTCTCCATGCCTCACCATCCTCAGCGCAGTCAGCGTGGGCAACCACAATGTCCTTGCCATCTGCACAGCCCATATCATGTTCTGTACTTGCCAGCAGTTCCTTGATGGCTTTCTTTCTGCCGCGTACCTTTGTGAAGGCGACCAGAGAACCATCATCCGGGATGTAGATCAGCGGCTTGATGGAAAGCAGGGAACCGACTATGGCAGAGGCATTGGACAGGCGTCCGCCGCGGCGCAGCCACTGCAGGTCATCGATGACGAAGCGATGGGCAATGCGCAGCTTGTTTTCTTCAGCCCAGGCAATGGCTTCCTGAAAGCTTCTGCCTTCATCCGCCATTCTGACGATGTTCTTTAACAAAATGCCAAGACCGATGGTGATGCATCTTGTATCCAGAATATACAGCTGTGCATCCGGCATTTCTTCCTTAATCTGTTCTGCAGCTCTTTCACTGTTGAAGAAAGAGGAGGAGATGGCTCTGTCCATGTCGCAGAACAGAACCGGCTTTCCTTCCTGAAGCAGAGAACGGAAGAACTCGTAGTAGCTGTAAGTTGTGATCTGAGATGTGTTGGGAAGCTTTCCTTCACGCATCAGACGATAGATGGTGCGCTTGGATTCTTCACGGCAATCATCCGTATATACCTTTCCTTCAACTTCAAATGTATATGAAATCAGAGGAACATTATTCGCATCCAGCCAGTCTCGATCAAGGTCGCATGTAGATGCTGTCGCAATAATGAAATCTCTCATGAACTATCTCCTTTTTCGTAAGTGCAATTGTAGTCAATTCAAAGGCAAAATCAATCGACAATAGTCCGAATATTGACCACTTTTCAAAATGCCCAGAAAAAAAGCGCTTCCATTAAATAGGAAGCACTTTTGCACGCTGTCGGATCAGCTCGATCAGCTGTTCCATGTTTCGGGTGGGGATCATGTCTCTGCGCATAACGAAGACCATTTCCACACCCTCACGGGGATGCATGGGTACAGCTGTCAGGTTGTCATGATTATGTACATTCAGAGTGGAGATCGGCAGAAGACTGATAGTACCGCCTTTCTGGATCTTCTTGAGAATGTCTGCCGGTTCTGCAATTTCCGCATTTTCCGTGGAAATGCTGTTGCTCTTGAGGAAAGCCCAGCTTCTGCCGAAAGCGGAAGCTGGATCTGTCAGTGTGAAGTTCTCATCTTTCAGATCACGAGGACGGATATAAGGCTGTTCTGCCAGAGGATGGTCATTGCGTACGATCGCAGCCATTTCATCGGATGCAAGCGGGATGCAGTCGACCAGACCCAGACCTGCCGTCATGCGTCTTTGCAGGATGATGGCGTCATAGAAGTTATCCATTAGGCCGGAGAACAGAGACTTTGTATCACTTTCTTCAATGATGATTTCGGCATCCGGGAATTCAGCACGGAAACCGCTGAAGATTCGGTTGAGACGATACTGTTTCATGACCGGCAGAGAGCCGATGACGATCGGCCGTGTGTCGCGGCGGCGGAATGCATCCATACGGCGCAGGACATGACGATACTGTCGGATCATTGCGGATGCTTCTTCCAGGAAGACCTTGCCGGCTTCTGTCAGTTCACCGGCGTGGGCTCCTTCATGATTGAACAGAAGGGTTCCAAGTTCATTTTCCAGAGCCGCAATATGAGTATATTCAGGTGAATCATATTTACGTGTCAGGGCGTCTGACATATAGAAGCCTTCGTTGCCGGCTGCTACTACAAACGCTTCAAGTTCTTCAATTGTCATATTAGATTTCCTCAGAGAATAATTACTATCATTATAGCAGAGTGCATCTATGGAAATATATGCCAACAAGAATAAATATATACAGAATTGCACGTTTCCTCTGTCTGTCTCAACATGATTTATATGCATGGGATATAGGGATGATGTAATATTATTGCGATTGCATCAGGTGATGATCGGAAAGGAGGATTCCCATGAGAATTACAGTATATTCCGTAGGAAAAGCAGATGCAGTTCTCTTTGAATCCGCCGCCGGTTGTGCGATGATTGATACAGGACTTGGGCGCAGAGCGGATGAACTCCTATCATCATTGAAAGAGAAGGGCATTACGTCACTGAAGGCATTGATCATTACACATTTTGATAAGGATCATGCCGGCGGTGCAGCAAAGCTGATCCGCAGTCTGCATGTAGAGTCCGTCTATACAACATATCCTTCGGTAAACGGTGACTGTCCGAAACAGCTGCCGCCTGCAATGAAGAAGAAAGGCATCATTCCTAAAGTAGTCACGGATCATCAGATCATCAGAATCGGCAGTATGGAATTCATGATTGACGGTGCTTCCGGAAACTACAGAAAAGCGCATGATAATAATTCATCACTGATTACAATGCTTACCTATGGTACGCAGAAGTTTCTGTTCATGGGTGATGCGGATGAAGAGCGCATTCTGGAATACTGTGCCGAATATGATGCACAGACGGATTTTCTGAAGATGCCCGGTCATGGCCGCTATCATCAGCTGACGGAACTGATGATTGTGGAAACGGCTCCATCCTATGCTGTGATTACGAATGGCAATAAAGTGCCGCTGCGCAGTGAACTGAAGAAGACGGAACAGCTGCTGGAAATGTACGGGACAGAATACTATGAAACCCGTAACGGCAATGTGGTTCTGGACTGTACACTGAACGATTTCATAATCAGGCAGGAACGAAAAGAAAAGCGATAAGCTGAAAAGGAGAATTTATGAAGTACATTGAATTCGGCAGTACAGGCAAGCAGGTATCCGCAGTCGGTGTCGGCTGCATGCGCATTGCCCGCTCTTCCGCAGAAGCTGTAGATACTCTGGTAAAGACAGCCCTCGACTGCGGCATTAACTTCTTTGATCACGCTGATATTTACGGCGGCGGCAGATCCGAATCTCTGTTCGGTGAAGTACTGACAAAGAACCCCGGACTGAGAGAAAAGGTATTCCTGCAGTCCAAGACAGCAATTCATGATGGTTCCTTTGATTTCTCCAAGGACTATATTCTCAAGAGCGTTGATGGCATTCTGACAAGACTGCAGACAGATCATCTGGACTCTCTGCTTCTGCACAGACCGGATGCTCTGATGGAACCGGAAGAAGTCAATGCGGCATTTGAAGAACTGCAGAAGGCAGGCAAGGTTCTGCACTTTGGAGTTTCCAATCAGAATCCTTCTCAGATGGCACTGCTGCAGAGCGGCTTAAGCATGCCTCTTAGCGCTAACCAGGTACAGCTGTCTCTGGCTCATACTCCTCTGTTTGATGCCGGCTTCAATGTCGACATGGCAGATGGTCCTGCCATCATGCGTGATGGCGGTACACTGGAATACTGCCGTCTGAACAAGATGACAATCCAGGCATGGTCTCCCCTGCAGATGGGATACTTCGGCGGTATCTTCCTTGGCAATGAACAGTACGCTGAACTGAATAAGAAGATCGACGAACTGGCTGCCAAGTACGGTGTTACACCGGATGCCATTGCCTACGCTTGGATCCTGCGTTATCCTGGCCGTACACAGGTCATCACAGGTACAGCAAATCCTGAGCATCTGGCAACAGGTGCCAAGGGTGCTGATGTTGCTCTGACTCATCAGGAGTGGTATGACCTTTACAGAGCAGCAGGTAACAGACTGCCGTGATCTGAAAATCGATTTCAAGAGTCAAGAAGAACTGCGGAAATGTTCCGTGGTTCTTTTTTTGTACATTTATGTGCGAAATAATGAATTTTCAATAGGGAACGTTCATATGAAGAAAGGGGATAGAAAGGGGTAGAAGATTTGGTTGCATAATTTGCAAGTACGTATATAACCGCAGGAGAGAAAAAGACAAAAAGTGAGTGAAAATCTTAAGAAAGTGAAAGAATTGATTCTTATCTTGTTGTAAACGCTTACAGTATTGGCGGATAAAAAAAGAACGGCATTGCTATACTGTAAGCAGTGCAATTCTGTGTACAGGGTAATTTGTCGGTGCACTGTCCGCAGATATTTCACCAAATAATTATGGAGGAAAATATATGAGTTGGACAAATTCCAAGTTCAGTCGTCTCCTCATTTCTGCAGCAATGATCGGTAATGTAGTTACTACACCCGTTCTTGCTGAAGAACCTGAAGTGGCGCCTGAAGAACCTGAAGTTGTCGAAGTTCAGGGTGAAGAAGTCGCTCCGGAAGAAACTCCTGCAGAAGAAACTCCCGCAGAAGAAGCTCCCGAAGAAACTCCTGCCGCTCCTGAAGTGGTAACTCTTGCTGGTACTCAGATCCCCGTCCTCACACCTGATGACTGGGGTTCCGGTATTTCCGCAACTGTAATCACATTCGAAAAGACAGTTTCAGCAGCTTCCGTAAGCAAGGATGACTTCTCTGTAGTTGAAGAGAAGCAGTGGTATGGCGGAAATGCAGCTCTGGACAGAGTTGTTCTCGACGCTTACACATCCGATGCTGAAGGCAACAAGGTTGATGCAGATTCCAAGTATGTAACAATTCAGATGTACATCTCCCCGAACGACGGTTCTCCGTTCGTTTACTCCGGAAGAAACAACTGGTGCAACCCTTATGGTCTTGTAGTTACACTTAACGAAGGCGAAAGCATCACAGCAGAAGGTGAAGAAGTAACAGCAGTTGCTGTACCTTCCGAACTGAACCCTGCAACAACTAAGATCTCTGCTCAGCTCAAGGGCTGGACAATCAATAACGATGGATTCACATCATCTGCGGGTAATCCGATCTCTTATGGTCTGTACACTCCGACAAACGCAAATGATGGTGAAGCTCACCCGTTATTCATCTGGAATCACGGTGCTGGTGAATATGGTAAGGATGTACAGATCGACATGCTGTGCAACGAAGTTACTGCATTCGGTCAGCCTGAATTCCAGGAAATCTTCGGCGGTGCTTATGTACTCGTTCCTCAGAGAAGATCTTCCAGGCAGGATGGTTCCAACACTACTACTGCTGATGTTAAGGAACTGATCGACAAGATCGTTGCTGAAAACAACATCGACACACGTAGAATCACAGAAGCTGGCTGCTCCGCAGGTGGTAACTGGACTGACCAGATGGTATATGCATACCCTGATCTGTTCGCTGCTTATGTTCCGATCTGCCCTGCAACAAACTCCACTTCTGTTAAGGACGAAACAATCGCTGCAGTTGCTCACGTACCGGTATGGTTCGTTCACTGCGTTAACGATGGTACAGTAAGATATCCTTCCACAACTAAGCTGCTGGCTGAAAGACTGGAAGCTGCTGGTGCTGAAGTTCATACATCTCTGTATGACGATGTACACGATACAACTGGCCGTTT
>JAZUHS010000134.1:0-4821 GCA_045641845.1 Bulleidia sp.
CGCAACACCGGTGATCATCATCAGTATGGATAAGCACATATTCAGCAGCACAGCCTGTCGGAACACCTGATTTGCCTTAACACGGTCATTACGTCCGCGATAACGAGCAACCATTGCTGTCGCACCGACATTCAGTGCCATCATCATTGTCATTAACAAAAACTTAGGCTGAGAGGAAAGACCTACAGCAGACAAAGCCTGTACACCTGTTTCTCCAGGCAGTCGGCCTACCATGATCTGGTCCGCCATACCTGTGATCTGCGTCAGTGTCAGTTCCAGAAATGCCGGCCAGGCAATCATCAGAATATCTTTATACAGATCCTTATGCGTTACCCCTGCCGGAAGCTCCATTCTTGTCAGCTTACTGCCGGGCTTAGGAAGATCCTCTTCCGTACCGAACGGAACATCATCCAGAGTCGTGTGCACTACTTTAACTTTCGCTGCATCCTTGCCTGAATCCGTGTATTTCTCTTCTGTCTCACGCTTCATTGTCCTGCCTCCATTTAAACCATTAGGTACATTGTAGCAGTTAACCTGCAGCGTAATAAAGCTGTGTGCTTACGTGAACTACTCGGCAACAAGTTACTGAGCTTCTTGCTTCAGCCATCATAGCTTTCTGACATCTTGCGATGTCCCAAAGTCTTACATAATGTCCACAAGCGTCTGGTTCGGCCGGTTCCCGACCTACCTTATGATCCGAAGGATTATACGGCTGTTCTCAGCATCCGTAATCCTTCGTTTTTTATGTTGATTGCCGCATTCTGATCTCGGCTCATCGTAAGCCCGCATTCACATCTCATTACCCGATTGGAAAGATCCTTCATCTCAGGATGTACCGCTCCGCAGCAATGACAGATCTGACTTGACGGATACCACTTATCTACTCTGACCAGATATTTTCCTCTGTCCGCCAGCTTGTATTCCAGCATATTCACAAACATTCCATATCCGTTATCCAATGTTGCTTTCCCGTTGCCAAAGCCTCTGTTGGACATTGCCTTCATGTCTAGATTCTCTACACAGACAACATCATACTGCTTGGCTATCTCCGTTGATGTCTTGTGCAGATGATCAAGTCTCTGATTTGCTATGTGCCTGTGAATCCGATTGAGTTTACGAAGCTGCTTCAGGTAGTTATGAGATTTCTCTTCATTCTTTCCTGAACCGACCATACGGGAAAGCTTTTTCTGTGCCTTTGCAAGCTTTCTGTGACTTTCCCGATAATACTTATGATTTGTCCCTTTATGCCCCTGATCATCGATATATAAACCATCACTGGCATAATCAAGACCAATTGCATTATCTGAAATACTCACTTTGGTTACTGCACATTCAAACTCAAACAGAACAGAAACATAATACGTTCCATCGCTTTCCTGTGATACCGTAGCAGACTTGACATTCCAGTCCGATTCGGGCTCTCTATGGATTTTAGCTTTCACACAACCGATTTTCGGAAGCTTCACTGTACTGCCGATAACTGCAACCGTCCCCTTCTGGTTATTGGTTGTATAGGATTTCCTGCTGCGCTTAGCTGATTTGAACTTCGGAAAGCCGTTTTTCATTCTGCGTGACTTATCGAAGCAATTACGAAAAGCCGCCTGCAGATTCAATTGAACATTTGCAAGTGCAAGACTGTCTACTTCTTTCAGAAAAGGATACTCTGTCTTGTACTTTGCAGGAGTAACCATAGCAAACTTACCTGTTAACTTATAACTCTCCATTTTATCTGCAAGCATGAGATTATATACTTTCCGGCAGCACCCGAATGTTTTCGCAAACATAACAGCCTGTTCTTCCGTCGGATAGATACGATACTTGATTGCCTTATTCATAACTGACAGCTCTTCTGCCTTTCAATATATCTCAGGATGTTCTCTTCAGATGTCGAACCGATCGTTTCACAGAAATAGGATCCATTCCAGAGCTGACCGTTCCAAAGTGATTTTCTAAGTTCAGGGAATTCCTTTAACAGCGTATTCCCGCTGATGCCCTTCAGATATTTGACAATCTGAGTCACAGAGATCTTAGGAGGAGCAGATACGAAGCAATGCACATGATCTGCCTCTCCGGCTTTGCATTCCACGATAGTAAAACCTTTTTCTTCGGCAATCTCCCGGACCAGTTCATACAGTCTGTCACAGATTTCAGGAGTAAGTACTTTTCTTCTGTATTTGACACACCACACGATATGATAATTGATGTTATACACGCAGGTTCTTGCGTGAGTATATCATATACATCCATATAAACGCATAAATAAACTATATTATGAAGCACATATGATTCACATTTCTGGGGGATAGTATGGGCTTTCATCTCGGAGACAAGTCACCGAGAATTCCCGCTTGGTATCTTAAAGGCTGCCTTAACAGCAGCCTGTTATGTTATGCAGTTTTACGATTCCACCTTAACATGAAGTAGGAAACTTCCATGATGCAAGTACATGACCATCCTACCGGATAGCCAAGACCTACCAGCACTGTCGTATTAGCAACAAAATGTGTTACCAGGAAGAGATAAGTCCGACGGATTGCCACAAACCCAATCAGCATGATGGCCATCGGTCCTGTCGAATCCCCGCGTCCGCGCAGTGCACCGGCCAGTACATGGTTGACACAGTTGAACAGCAGGAAGAAGACATTGACCTTTAAGAAGCCGACACCGCTGTTAATGACATTGATATCGCTGGAAAACAGTCCTACCGCCTGCGGTGCAAAGACAAAGATCAATGCCGCAATCACAGCTGTAATGCTTAATGTCATCATGATTGAAGCCTTTGTACCATCATTAGCACGCTTCTCCTGATTGGCACCGATGTTCTGTGATACGAAAGTCGTAGATGCCATCGCCATGCTCTGCATCGGCAGCATGATGAACTGATCGATCTTGTTATAGCATGCCCATCCGGCCATAACCCCTGATCCGAAGTAGTTGATATAACCCTGTACGAAGATATTGGAGAAGGCTGTGATGACAGACTGGAAGGCAGCGGGCAATCCGACCTTGAAGATTGCCCCGAGAACAGAGAAATCAATCCCTAGATCTCTGATTGTCAGTCTGTAGATATCCTCAGTTGTTAACAGCAGTCTTAATGTCAGAACCGCGGAAATCATCTGGGCAATGATCGTAGCTAATGCTACACCCGCAATCCCCATGGAAAACCAGAGAACAAAGATCAGGTCGAGTACGATATTCAGAAGAGATGTCAGAATCAGGAAGTACAGAGGTCTTGTTGTATCCCCTACTGCACGCAGGATACCGGAACCCATGTTATAGATCAATAGTCCGGCAATACCGGCAAAGTAGATACGAAGATATGTTGTAGCTTCCGGGAAGACATCGGCAGGTGTCGACATCATCCTTAACATAAACGGAACCATCATCACACCGGCCACTGTAAACAGCACGGAGAATACAAATGTCGCAGCGATTGTTGTTTCGATGGCAGTATGGAGACGGTCATGGTCACGGGCACCGAAGCTTCTTCCGATGATGACTCCGGCACCGATGGAAAAGCCGTTGAAGAAGAAGACCGCCATGTTGGTGATCATCGTTGTAGAACCTACTGCAGCTAGCGCCTGGGTACCTACGAAGTTGCCGACGATGATGGAGTCGACGGTGTTGTAGAGCATCTGGAAGATATTGCCCAGCATCAGCGGCAGAGCAAAGAGAATGATCTGCTTCGGAATAGATCCGACAGTCATATCTCTGGTAGTTGTTTTCTTTCTTGCTTCACTCATAGGAAGTCACCTCTCTGTATAGGACGTTCAAGAAAAAAGCGGCATTTCTGCCGCTTAGAGTATGCAAAACTTAGTCGAGCTTAGCCTGCAGATCGTCGATCTGACCCTGGAGGTCATTGATTTCGGACTTCTTCAGGTAGATGCTTCTTTCGATATCGTCCTTCATGTTAGGATTCGGAGCGATTGTGATTCTGTACTCCAGATCTTCGATGGACTTCTTCAGAGCTGTGATTTCAGCTTCCTTAGCATCGATCTGTTCCTGAATACGCTTTGTAGCAACAGACTTCTTAGCATCCCAGAAGGATTCCTTAGCTACAGAGAATTCATTCCACAGCTTATCGTTGTTGTCCTTACCGGAATAGCCGGCAGTCTTCCATTCCTTATCGAGCTGCTTCATTCTTTCTGTATTGTCCTTGGAGAAGATACCTGTTGCAGCAATCTTCTTAGCTTCTTCAATCAGAGCCTTCTTAGCATCGATGGATGTCTTCCACTGAGCGGATCTTTCAGAGAAGAAAGCCTTTCTCTTTGTGAAGAATTCCTGACGTACTGCGGAGAACTTTGTCCACAGATCTTCATCTGCATCATGACCTGCAGAACCTGCTGTCTTCCATTCATCGAAGATTGCATTCAGCTGTTCGCCTGCATTCTTCCAGTTGATGGATGCACTTTCGAGCAGTGCAGCAGCCTTGGCGATCAGAGCTTCCTTAGCAGCCTTAGCTGTTTCACGGTTAGCATCCAGATCCTTGAAGTACTGCTTCTGACGAGCCTTCAGGTCGTTTCTAACTTCGTTGAACTTCTTCCAGATTGCATCATCTGTTTCTTCACCTGCGGAACCGATTTCCTGCAGCTGAGCTCTCAGAGCATCCAGTGCCTTGCGGGCATTGTTGAAGTTAACTTCATTTCTGATTTCTTCTACCTTTGCGATGATTGCTTCCTTAGCGGACTTGTTTTCGCTCAGAGCAGCCTTACGGGGTTCGTATACTGCCAGAGCCTTATCAAATCTAGCCTGGTATTCAGCATCCTTAGGTGTGTTCCAGTTGTCAAGCTTAGCCCAATCAGCCTTCAGTGCTTCAACAGC
>JAZUHS010000135.1:0-6928 GCA_045641845.1 Bulleidia sp.
GCGACTGCCAATCATTCCAAGATACTTATAAGAACTTTTAATAATTGTATTAACGCATTCAAAATCAGCCTGATGACCGGGAGTGACTACGGTGTAGTAGGCATTGGGTTCCAGATGATTCTTCAGATTTGCAAAACTGTCACATATGATTTCTTCAGCATTGGGGAAACGCTCTCTGTTAGCAAACTGGGGGCGAGGATCCAGTACTTTGACGCGGAAGTCGAGGGCGGATGCAAATTCCGCAAGTTCCTTTGCGACATGTCCTGCTCCGCAGATAAACAGACACGGTTTATCTTCAAACCATTCTTCTTTGATCAGTGAAACATCCATGTTCGCTTCCATCAAAGAAGCAAGTGCACGTTGATACAAAGTATTGTTATGTGATGCGCGGATTTCTATGTTTTTATCAGGATAGTCATTCATAAGTTTTTCCAGATAGCCTTTCCGTATGAGTTTCTGTATGTGTTCTGCTGTAATGACTGTGTCATCTTCAATAGACAGACATTTCTTTACCAGAGGAAGGCGATGGCATACTTCCCTGGCAGGATGATTCAGGGCGTGCAGTCCGCATACAACGATGATCCTGTCTGCATTATCAGGAATGACAGGCTCGGTTTCATTCGGATATTTGAGGGGCATGTGCTTGGAACCGTCCGCTTCCACAATGATTTCGTCTGCGTACGCACATACTTCTATATAGACGTTTTCATCAAGAGGGGCGATTTTTTCATCGCAAAAGCTTCCCGCCATCACATATCCGGTCTGATTCAGCTGCACAATGATGCTTTCCGCATCATTGCACACCAGAGTACCTTCTTCTTTGTACATGTGTGTTGTAGTCGTGATAAAGACTTTCTTTCCCTGGGACCGGTACTGCTGTGCAAGCGCATGAACCAGTGTTGTCTTTCCACCTGCACCGACGATTGCTGTAATCATAAGTTTTTCTCTTTCTTCAGGTGAAGAATCGCTTCCAGTACACCTCCTGCAATACAGCGGGCTTTATCGGATATGGTGAAGCAGTTATTGTATTCGTCTGCTCTGGGGTCAATATCGGCGATTTTGAAGCCTTTAGTGACAGGATATCCATCACGGATCAATCCTCTTAAAAGACCGGTCAGAGACGCTTCTACAGGCACGTCTCCGGTTTCTGTTTCTATGATTGCAATGATCTGTCCTTTTTCTACCGTATCGGTAATTTTAGAGACATTGCGCAGGATACCTTCAGCAGGAGAGTGCATGACACGTTCCTTACCGAATCCTGCGATCATTCCGGGAATACCGGTATTGGCTGCAGCAGTGCCTTCATAGAGCACTCTTCCCAGGTTGTGTCCACGCTGTGTTTCGATGACTGCATCCGCATCTGTGCCTGCAGTAAAGCCCGGACCTAACGCAATGGTAATGGGGGCCATGAAACGAGAGGTTCCAAGATTTTTCTTTGCAAGAATACCATCCACTACAGCAAGCGGCTGAAAGCAGGATAGACTTGCACAGTCAGGATCGACAAGCATTGTCAGTTTTCCTTCAGCAAGATATCTCGCTGCTTCTTCGATGTTCTCTGCAAGAGTACATGTCACATTTTCAATTGTCTGGGTTTTCTGATAGACTGCTTCACTGAATGCGACGTTTCTGCGGATTGCAGAAGGAGTCTTTGTTTCCAGGATGAGAACAGAGAAACCGGAAAGATACAGCTTCAAAATGGTACCCGAAGCGATGTCACCGCCGCCTCTTACAATAATCAGATCATTCATGCGATCTCCTCTCTTGTACTTACAGAATGCTTCTTTATACTAACACAGATCGTGAAAACAAATGGCAGATACATGGAAAAAGAGCATATGTCTGAACAGAAAAAGAATGGAAAAGCAAAGTTCCTGGAACAGAGATTAAGGCTGTTGTAACTGTGATTATTATCTGCTATAGTGTTCTACATTACCGAAAAAGAAACTTATGCGGAGGTGGTAATATGAATTTTCTGGAAGAAAGAATCGCAAAAGACGGTGTTGTAAAACCCGGCCACGTACTGAAAGTTGACAGCTTTCTGAATCATCAGATGGACATTGCTTTGATGGAAGAAATCGGCAAGGAATTCCGTCGTCGTTTTTCTGATACAAAGGTAACAAAGGTTCTGACCATCGAAGCCTCGGGCATTGCTATGGCGGCTTTCGTTGCAAGGGAATTCGGTGTACCTATGGTTTTTGCGAAGAAGGCACAGTCCATCAATATCGATGGTGATGTGTACGTTGCTGAAGTTGAATCCTTTACACACAAGAAGAAGAATCAGGTAATTGTTTCCAAGAAGTATCTCGGACCGGAAGACCATCTCCTGATTATCGATGACTTTCTGGCTAACGGCTGTGCACTGCAGGGGCTGATTTCTATTGCAGGCGAGGCTGGAGCTTCTGTTGAAGGTCTTGGCATTGTGATTGAAAAGGGATTCCAGATCGGCGGAAAGGTCATTCGCAATCTTGGATATCATCTTGAATCTCTTGCAATCGTTGATGATATGGATCCTGAAACAGGTAGTATTACATTCCGCGAACAGTAATTCTGTTTGATACGAAGAAGTACTGAAAAGCTCACACCAGTAACTGATGTGAGCTTTTTATATATCTGTTGATTTACTGCTTTCAGTCTTCCTTAGGAAGGAGGACATTCAGAAGAATTGCAACCATGGCTGCAGGTACAATACCGGAACCGCCGAAGATCAGCTGGACGAGCTGAGGAGTTGCAGAGAGGATACCGGGATTAGCACCCATACCATAGCCTACACCGAGAGCTACGGATACAACAGACAGATTACGTCCGGACAGAGGTGTCTTTGTAATCAGCTGGATACCGGAGATGACGATGGAAGAGAACATCATAACTGCTGCGCCGCCAAGAACTGCTTGAGGCATGATAGATACCAGAGCACCAAGTTTCGGGCAGAGACCGCACATAATCAGGAATACTGCTCCTGTTGCAAGAGCGTAACGATTAACAACCTTTGTCATTGCGACCAGACCTACGTTCTGAGAGAAGGAGGTGTTAGGCAGTACGCCGAACAGTGCAGCGAAGGAAGAACCGACACCATCGCAGATAACACCGCCTGCCAGTTCCTGATCTGTAGCTTCACGGTCCAGACCGCCTTCCATAACACCGGAAATATCACCGACTGTTTCGACAGCAGTAACAATGAACATAATCAGTACAGGTACGATTGCACGGAGATCGAAGACCGGCTTAACAGGCATAATCTTCGGGATTTCGAACCATGCGGCGTTACCGACTTTGCTCCAGTTGAGGACCCATGCTTTTGTGAATTCTACGCCATCTGCTGTGACACCTGTTTTAGGAAGAATGAATCCCATAAGGAATGCTGCAATATAACCGCAGATAATACCCAGCAGAATTGCAGATGAACTTGTAAAGCCCTTTGTGCCGTGCTTGAAGTAAAGGATCATGATGAGTACGAACAGTGCAAGCAGGATATTTTCCATAGAACCGAAGTCCTTGGCAGTATTACCACCTCCGAAAGAGTTAATACCTACAGAGATCAAGGAAAGACCGATGGACAGCACGACAGTACCGGTGACAACTGAAGGGAAGAATTTCCGCAGAGGCTTTAAGAAGAAACCGAGAATACCTTCAAATAAACCGCCGATCAGAGAAGCACCCAGAATTGCACCATATGCAAGAATTCCGCCTCCCATTATTGCGTTTACACTGTTGAATACACCGATGAAACCTGAGGATGTACCCATGATGATGGGAACCTTACCACCTACCGGGCCGATTGCGAACAACTGTACAAGAGTTACGATACCGGCAATAAGCATCGCATTCTGAAGCAATGACAGCTGAAGATCAGCAAACTCGCCACCGGCAATACCGCATGCACCTGTGATAATCAGAAGGGGGGTAAGGTTGCCGACGAACATGGCGAGAACATGCTGCAATCCTAAAGGAATTGCCTGTGAGAGAGGAAGCTTTCCGTTCAGGGAATAAGCTTCGGGAGATAACTGAACTGTTTTTTTCATTCCTTTTTCCTTTCTTGATAAGACTCAATCTTATTTCTTTTCCGGAGAACCAAATACGATCTGCTCAGGAGTGATCGGCAATTCTCGATGCCATACACCTGTTGCACGATAAATTGCATGTGCCAGAGCAGGAGCCGGAGTGTTGATGACAATTTCACCGATGGATTTGGCTCCGAAAGGACCGGTAGGTTCATAGCTGTTTTCAAATTCTATATTCAGTGCGGGAATTTCCGGGCGTGTGGGAATTCTGTACTGCATCAGAGAATTTTCGATGATAGCACCTCTTTCGTTGAATGTGACATTTTCCATCAATGTATGTCCGATTCCCTGGACAATACCACCTTCTGTCTGGATTCTTGCCAGTGCCGGGTTGATCGGAATACCGCAGTCCACAACGGCGGTATAGTTCAGAATTTCAACGTGACCGGTTAGCTTGTCCAGTTCGATTTCCACCATACCTACCATATAGGGAGGAGGAGAAACAGGCGATGTATGAGTGGCGGTAGCTTCTGTAGCAACATCATTGAACAGCTGAGATTTTGTGCCGATTTCCATCAGTGTAACAGACTGTTCACTGTTGATACGGCAAACGCGATTTTTCTGAAGATAGAGTTCTTCTGCAGAACAGTTCATCAGGCCTGCCGCAACAAGGAACATACGTTTTTTCAGGTCCTCTGCAGCTTTTACAACTGCCTGGCCTGTAATATATGTTGTTGAGGAAGCGTAAGAACCGGAGTCATAAGGAGAAGCGTCTGTATCAGCACCGAATACGGCAATCTGTGAAGCATCGCAATCCAGACATTCAGCAGCCATCTGAGCCAGGATTGTATCGCAGCCTGTTCCCATATCAGCAGCACCGATCATTAACATATATGTGCCATCATCACAAAGGCGCAAAGTTGCAGAACCAACGTCAAGAGCAGAAATACAGGACCCCTGCATAGCCATTGCTACACCTGCAGTACGAACCTTGCCATTGCCCATATCACGGACAGGATATTTTTCATCCCAGCCGAAAGACTTCTTTGCATGTTCCAGACAGCGATCAAGCGCACAGGCTTCTGCAGTTTCACCATAATAGGAATCCATAACCATGCCTTCACGTACCATGTTCTTATCACGGATTTCCGTAGGATCCATGTGGAGCTTTTCCGCCAGTTCATTTACCAATGATTCAAGAGCGAAGATACCTTGTGTAGCACCATAGCCACGGTAAGCACCGGCTGCGATTGTATTTGTATAAACAACTTCATAACCGAAGCGATATGCTTCGAGATTACCTGTATACATAGGAATAGACTTATGACCGGTAAGTCCTACTGTTGTGGGACCGTGTTCACCATAAGCGCCGGTATTGGAGATTGTGTACAGATCAATAGCTCTGATTGTACCGTCATTGGAGGCACCGATTTTCAGCTGAATCTGCATTTCATGACGAGGAGAACCTGCAGTCATTGTTTCGGCTCTTGTGTAAATCAGCATGGAAGGACGTCCTGTTTTCCATGTGACAAAAGCGGGATATACATCTGTTACTGCAGTCTGCTTTGCACCGAATCCTCCGCCGATGCGAGGTTTTTCAACACGCACAAGATTTCGGGGGATACCTAAAGCATGCGCAACGATTCTTCTTGTATGGAAAACAATCTGAGTAGAAGAAATCAGATGCAGTCTGCCGTAACGATCCATTTCGGCATAAGTACGGAATGTTTCCATCATTGCCTGGTTATATTGTTTTGTGTGATATGTATGTTCAAGAACGATATCACAGTCGGCCATGATGGCATTGACATCACCTTTGCCGTTTTCTTCGCTGGCAACCAGATTTCGTTTGACATCTCCACCGACATCTACCGGTGCAACCCAATTGTCTTCAGGATGAACAAGGATTGGATTGTCCTTTGCCTTTGTGAAGTCTAAAAGAGGTTCGAGAACATCATATTCCACCTTGATCATTTTCATGGCTTTTACAGCAGCCTTTTCGTTTTCTGCTGCAATAATAGCAACTACGTCACCTACATAACGCACATGACGATCAATAATCAGATGATCATAGGGAGAAGCTTCGGGGAATGTCTGTCCTGCAGGTGTAAAGCGTTCCTGCGGTACATCTTCCCATGTGAAGATTTCCACGACACCCGGAATTTTCCTGGCGGTCGTGGTGTTGACTGTCTTTATAATTGCGTTGGCATGCGGGCTGCGAAGCAGCTTGATGACCAGTGCATCTTTCGGGACGATGTCTTCTGTATAGACAGGCTTACCGAGCAGAAGCTGATCAGAGTCTTTTTTACGAATGGACTTGTTAATGGATTTGTATTCTTTATGCTCCATAGTATCCTCCTCAGTCCTTACGGCTGTCGAGGTATGCGCGGATACCTCGTAACTGTCCGTCATATCCGCTGCAGCGACACAGATTCCCTGCAAGATACTGACGGATTTCATCATCGGTGGGATCGGGGTTTTCACGAAGAAGGGCAATTGTATTCATTACCATACCGGGATTGCAGAAACCGCACTGGTCAGCTCCCTGATCAGCGATGAAACCGATGAATTCCTTCGCTTCTTCCTGAAGGCCTTCCAGAGTGAGAACTTCATGACCGGAGGCACGGCAGGCAAGAGTGGAACAGGAAAGAATCGGTGTACCATCCAGAAGAACAGTACAAAGACCGCAATTGGAAGTTTCACAGCCGCACTTTACGCTGTAGCAGCCATGCGCACGCAGAAAATTCATGAGTGTAAGATCGGCATCGACAGTTTCCATAACCATCTTTCCGTTTAACTTAATCTTTACTTCCATTCCTGAAGACCTCCCATCTTGAGAATATTGCGTTCTGTAAGCACTTTGATCAGATGCGTGCGGTATGCAGAAGAACCGCGGCTGTTGGAACCGGTCACAACGGAACCGGCAACAT
>JAZUHS010000136.1:0-25410 GCA_045641845.1 Bulleidia sp.
AAATGATGATCAATTGTACTGAAGCACCTGCTCGTTGCGCTTCTTTCTGGTTGCCATGTAATAGATCAGATGCAGAATACCTGCTGTTGCCCAGCCGACCGGATAGCCGAAGCCGACGATTCTGGCCGTATTAGCAACAAATCTTGTGATGAAGAAGAGGTAGGTCTGACGGACAACCACGAAACCTGTAAGCATGATGATCATCGGTCCCTTGGAGTCACCGCTTCCTCTTAATGCACCGGCCACTACGTTATTGATGGCACTGAAGAGAATGAAGTAGACATTCGTACGAAGGAACAAAGAACCTGCCGCAATTACAGCTGTATCGGAAGAGAACAGACGTACTGTTGCCGGTGCGCCAATGAAGATCAATGTGGCTGTAATGACAGTGACACCCATAGCAATCATACCGGAAGTCAGCACACCCTTCTCAGCACGTTCCAGCTGCTTGGCACCAAGGTTCTGTGAAACAAAGGTCGTCGCTGCCTGACCCATACTGTTGATTGGCAGAAACAGGAAGGAATCGATTTTGTTATAGGAAGCCCAGCCGGCCATGACGGATGAACCGAAGAAGTTGATATAGGACTGCACGAAGATATTGGAGAAGGAGGTCAGACAGGACTGAATCGCTGCCGGAAGTCCTACTGCAAGAATCTGCTTCAGCACTGCAAAGTTAATGCGAAGATCCGGGATTGTCAGTTTGTATACATCTTCTGTTCTGATCAGAAGCATCATAACCAGAACAGCAGAAACAAACTGGGAGATGATTGTCGCAATTGCAACACCGGCAATACCCATATGCAGAACAACAACACAGAACAGGTCGAGAACGATATTCATTAAGGATGTCAGAATCAGGAAATACAGAGGTCTTGTCGTATCGCCAACCGCACGCAGAATACCGGAACCCATGTTATAGATCAGAAGTCCGGCAATACCGGCAAAGTAGATACGCAGATAGGTAGTTGCTTCCGGGAATACATCCGCAGGTGTTGCCATGAAGTTCAGCAGCTGACGTACTGCAGCCATACCTGCTATTGTGAAGAGGATGGAGAACATGATAGTAGCCGCAATGGTTGTTTCAATGGCAGTATGCAGCTGATCCTGATCCTTGGCTCCAAATGCCTTGCCGATGATGACACCTGCACCAATGGAGAAGCCATTGAAGAAGAAGACAGCCATGTTTGTAATCATTGTGGTAGAACCTACAGCAGCTAATGCCTGTGTACCTACGAAATTACCGACGATGATGGAGTCTACAGTGTTATAAAGCATCTGGAATACGTTACCGAGCATCAGCGGCAGTGCAAACAGAATAATCTGCTTTGCAATGGAACCCTGCGTCATATCACGCGCTGTTGATTTTTTCTTTTGTGCAAGCATCAGAAGACCTTCTTTCTCTTTTTTATAAGCCATGTACTAGACTAGCACAAATCCTTACTGTTACCGCATCAATCTGCACACAATCTATATATTTACGCATCCAGCAGAGCCATTGCCTCACGATATACCCGACGATAGTACAGATACTCAAAGGAAGCAGTAATACCCCATGAGAAGATATACAGAAGATACAGCGAAGGAATGGTATGGAAATGCGCGAATACTGTCATGATCCAGATAATACGGAAAACACAGGAACCCATGATAACAATAAAGGTAGGTACAACGGTTTTACCTAACCCGCGGCTGGCCGCAATTGTATTATCCATAAAGGCACTGAAAGCATAGGATAAACCCATGATCTTCAGACGTGACATACCGGCATCTACAACCGCTGCTTCGGAAGTGAATAAACCCAGAAAGCTTCTTCCCATCAGAATCAGAGAAATACCAAGAACTGCCCCTGCCAGCCAGGAATAGAGCAGTGTGATGAAATAGCTCTTCTGTACTCTTTCCTTCTGCCCGGCGCCGTAGTTCTGTGACATGAAGCTGGAACAGGCTACATAGATCGCTGCCATGACATCATAGACAAGGGAATCGGCATTGGTCGCAGCCGCATTGCCTTCCACCATGACAACACTGAAGGAATTCACTCCGGCCTGAATAAAGAGATTGGCGAACATGAAGATCGCATTCTGCAGACCCGCCGGTATTCCTAAAGCCGCGATTCTCTTTGCAATCTTCAGATCCAGATGATCCCTGCGCAGATGCAGTCCATAGACACGATCACTCTTCAGCAATGCATAGATTGTCATTCCTGCTGCGGCATATTGTGATAATGCAGAAGCTAAGGCAACGCCAAGAACAGACAGCTTCAGCACAATCACAAAGAACAGATTCAGCAGTACATTGAGTACTCCCGAGATCGACAGAAACAATAATGGCTTCTTCGTATCCCCGTCACTGCTGAAAACTGCATTACCCCAGTTATACAAAGCAAGTGCCGGCATACCCATAAGATACACACGCAGATACAGCACAGCTCCATGCATCAGTTCATCCTTTGTGTGCATCAGTGTCAGTATCACTTCAGCACCAAGATTTCCGATCACGGCAATTACAATGCCTGCACAAAGACAGAAGAAGAAAGCTGTGCATACCAGACGACGTTCTCTGTCATAATTCCTTTCGCCGATATAGCGTGCAGAAAGCACATTGACGCCGCTGCCGATACCGATCAGCAGTCCGGTAAACAGAGAAATCAGAATTGCATCAGACCCTACGGAGCCCAATGCCGATGAGCCTGCAAACCTGCCGACAACAGCAATATCTGCCATATTGAAAAGAACCTGAAGCAGGTTCGTGAATACCAGCGGAAGAGAAAATAAGGCAATATCACGCCAGAGATTTCCTTCAAGAAGATCTATCTGTTTTTTCATATGTGTTAATACTAGTCTTATTTCCTTAAAATACAAGGATGTGATCCGTTCACCATAGAATTGTGATGACAGAACAATCGCTTTACAATAGCTGCAGGAGAACATCTATGAACATCAATATTCAGCAATGCTGCGGCTGCGGCAGCTGCCTTCAGGCATGTCCGAAACATCTTCTGCAGATTTCAGCAGACTATAACAGCAAAGGTACACACTACTGCATCAACCGTGATCCTGCTTCCTGTGTTAACTGCGGTCAATGTGAACTGATGTGTACGGCAAAGGCAATTACATCAAAACCTAATAAAGCGCATGCATTATTCAATTACGATATTATTCCTAAGCATGCCGGCTGCAATTTCGGAACATTAAGCAATTGCATCAGCGATGTCATGACAAAAATGAATATTGTTGAAGACTTTGTCATCTTTACGCAGGCAGGTACTTATCTGGGCTTAAACTGTGATCTCAGAGAATATACAAATGGTGATTATTATCAGGATGCACTGGACTATAAAGCAGCTCATCCGGATCAGACTGTGCTGCTGATCTGTGCAAGTACAAAACCTGCCAGCTGTGCCCTCAGCAGAGAAAGATATCTGTCCTTAACTAACGAAAATGTCACGATCATCAATGCCCTGAGCTGTTTTGAAGCAGATGATGATTACACTGCTCTTGTCAATGAACCCAACCGTACTCTGGAAGAAGTTGCTGCCTTGAACAAAGCCTGCTATCTTGCCAGAGGAAACCTTCGTACACCGCAGAATGTACGGACATTTGAGAACTATCTGGAACAGGCACTCCTGCATCAACAGAAACAGGATAGCTTCAGTATCGTAGAACTGGTTTATCCCTGCTATTACAGAATGGCGCACCGGCCTGAAAAGATGATGGACGCACAGCAGCTGGCAGTTCTGAATCAGTGATTCAGTGCTTGTGTCCTGCCTGAATATGAAATGAAGGTATTCAAGGAATAATACATCACTCTATCTATATAACACTGCAGGCTTCCGGATGATCCGAAAGCCTGTATTTCTGTATTCACTTCTTCCTGATCGGATGACGGATCACTGTCTTCAGCTTTTCCGGTGCTGTCTTACGTACATCTGAGAGATAGATCTCATGGTGCATACGTACATCTGAGAAATCATTCTCATAACCATTTTCCAGAAGATACTGATCCATCAATGCTACTGTGGCAGGTTCATCATCATAAGGACCATGATGCATGATCTGTACACATAAACCTTCTTCAATACGCAAGAACTCTGCTTTACTGCAGTCGATCTTTTTCTTTGCCGATGCTGTTTCTGCAGCCCAGATAAAATCCTTCTCTTTCACAAAGTCCGGCAGACGAATGACGGAAATCCAGCAGAAGCTCGACTTGTCGCTGTAGTCGACACCTTCAATGCCTTCCTGCCACCAAAAGCCTTCCAGAGGCGGTACGACATATTCAAAGAAACCTTCCATTCTGTAATCGGTCTTATAGCTCATCTTCAGTGTATATGCGATCGCATAGAGAATACCGATCGCCTGCTTATAGGCACCATCCTCTTCATTGGGATCTCCCTGGCCTCTGACAGCGATATAATTCGCAGATGGCAGTTCAACAATCTGCGGCTGGTCCTTGGGCATATAGAACTCTTTGTATTCCTTCTTGAAATCAAATGCCATGTTCTTCCTCCTCCGCACTTGTATTATGAGCGTTCCCCTTAGAGGAATGCAAAGAAAAAATGCTCTTCCTTTTACAGAAGAGCATATTCATTAAGCAAAGCTGCTGATGAACTGTTTTGTACGTTCATTGACAGTATTGTCGAAGACATCCTCAGGAGTTCCTTCTTCCACAACCACACCGTTATCCATGAAGACAACACGATTGGATACCATACGTGCAAAGTTCATTTCATGTGTAACGATCACCATGGTCATCTTCTCCTTTGCAAGATCCCTGATAACCTTGAGTACTTCATTGGTAAGCTCAGGGTCGAGCGCTGATGTCGGTTCATCGAAGAAGAGAATCTCAGGCTTCATCGCCAGTGCACGGGCAATAGCTACACGCTGCTTCTGCCCGCCGGAAAGCTGGAACGGATATGCATCCGCCTTATCTTCCAGGCCTACCTTACGCAGCAGTTCCATCGCTTCCGCCTTTACTTCTTCCTTGTTTCTCTTAAGAACATTCACCGGAGCATCCATGATGTTCTTTAATACAGAGTAATGAGGGAAGAGATTGAAGGACTGGAATACCAGAGAGAAGTACTTTCTGATTTCCTTGAGATTCTTTGTATAGGAAATAACACCGTCTTTTGTTTCAGCAACATTCTTTCCCATATATACCAGAGAACCGCCTTCCATGGTTTCTAACAGTGTCAGACATCTAAGCAATGTCGTCTTGCCGGAACCGGAAGGACCGATAATGGATACAACATCACCTTCATTGACAGAAAGGGATACACCCTTCAGGATCTTCTTGCCGTCAAAGCTTTTTTCCGCATTTTCAATTCTGAATACTTCCATAATCTTATCGGTAATAGTCCAGGGACTTTTCCATTCCTTTCATGAACACTGCTACAGCATAGTTGAAGATATAGTAGAACGCCGCAGCTACCGCAAATGTCGTCATGCCGGGAGATGCCGGAGCGACTGCAATCTGCTTGGCCTTGGTAAACATTTCCACTGTACCAATGGCACTGGCAAGAGATGTATCCTTGACCAGTGTAATCACTTCATTGGTAATGGAAGGAATGACGATCTTGATCATCTGCGGGAAGACAATACGTGTGAATGTCTGTGTCTTGCTGTATCCTAGAATCTTTGCAGCTTCATACTGACCGACATCAATAGACTCAATTCCGCCTCTGTAGATTTCCGCAAAGTAAGCAGAATAGTTGATGACAAAAGCCACGATGACAGCCATAAAGCGCCAGTTGCCGGATACCTTCAGACCAAACATCAGGTTCGGCCCGTAATAGACCACCATCAGCTGCAGCATCAGCGGTGTACCGCGCATGAGGCTGATGAAGAAGTTCGTCAGTGAACTGATGATCTTGACTCTGCTGACCTTCATGAAGTAAACAAGAATGCCTAAAGGCATTGCAAACAGAAGCGTCAGAGCAAAGATCAGCAATGTAGTAATAAAGGCAGCTGCTAACTGTCCTGTTGCTACAGAGAGACTCATAATTACTTGCCTAAGCAGATAGAATCAAGAACCAGACCGTCAGCTTCGTACTTTTCGGCAATCTTCATCATAGTGCCATCTTCAGCCATTGCATGCAGTACTTCATTAACTGCCTTGCATGTTTCAGTGTCACCCTTCTTGAAGCCTACTGCATACTGTTCGGAAGCAACTGCTTCATCCAGTACTGTATAACCGCCGCCATTGTTATTCATCTGATACTTGGCAACACCCAGGTCAACAACAACTGCCGCAACAGAACCCTGATCCAGTTCCATGAAGCCCTGATTATAATCAGGCAGAGTAATTGTATTAACAGAAGAAGCCAGATCGGATTCGCTCAGAGCCTGTTCGCCGGAGGAACCAGCCTGTACCATAACATCCTTACCTTCCAGATCAGCGAAGGAAGTGATGCCGCTGTCAGCTAATGTAACAACAACAATACTGTTGTCTACATACGCATCAGACCATGTGTACTGATCTTCACGACCATTCATTGTGAAACCATTCCAGATGCAAGTGATGTTGCCTGCTTCCAGTTCAGCATCCTTTGCATTCCAGTCGATGGGAGTAGCTTCATATTCCCAGCCCAGACGATTGCATACTTCCTGAGCCATAGCCAGGTCAAAGCCATCGTAGGAACCATCAGCTGCCAGATAGCCGAAGGGAGGGAATTCTGCGTCGAAGCCAACCACGAATTTCTTCTTAGCTTCTGCTGTGCTTGTACCGGAGCTGCAGGCTGTCAATGCAGCAGCCATAGCTGCGGCTGTGAGTAATGTTAATGTCTTCTTCATAATGATTATCACCTTTCTTTTTTGACGAATAACATACTATTTTACGCATATTATTCATGTAAAGCAGTATGCTCAGAAGCTTGCAAAAGGACAGATGATTTTTCACCTGTCCTTAGTCATTACTGCTGAATCAAAGGAATCAGTTAACCTTGATCACAGAAGCCTTGGCAGCTTCATAGGACTTCACAACAGCACCCAGGATGTTACCATGCGCATCGCTGATGGACATTGTTGCACCTGTGAAGGAATCGATCTCTGCCAGCTGATCTTCACTCAGAGCTTCACGCTTTGTAACGTCTGCTTCCTTGTCGGACTTGCCGTTGAGCGGTCTGCCGTTGAGATCAGAGAACAGAGCTGCGAACTTTTCTGTCAATTCAGCCGCTGTCTGGCCCTTGAAGTAGTCTTCATAGATATCCATTTCCTGTTCCCATGTACCGGAGTTCATCTTATATGCAGAACCAAGAGTTCTCTTTGTTCTGTATGTACCGATCTGTTCTGTGAAGGATTCTTCTGTCTGTTCCAGAACTGTTTCCGATGCGCCATCGGCATCGAGGTCAGCGTTATAGCTGCTTCCCGGCCAGCCTGTGAACATGTTGTCATCGGCACCATCATGGTTAGGAGTAATGATTTCCAGAATATCAACTGTTGTTTCAACAATCTTGCCATCGGCATCGAAGGCTGTCCCTGCAACTACAGTATTGTAGGAATATACAGGAACATCCTTGTCGTCAGCACCCGGACCAAGACGGAATACTACATCAACACCCATACCGACGGATGCAATATCGGTGTCTGCTGTAAATGCTGTAACATTATCCAGCGCATTCAGGACAGCACCGGCGATGTTGCCGTGAGCGTCATTGATGGACATTGTAGCACCGGAGAAGGAATCGATTTCTGCCAGCTGATCTTCACTCAGAGCTTCACGCTTCTTAACGTCTTCTTCCTTTTCGGACTTGCCGTTGAGCGGTCTGCCATTGAGGTCGGAGAACAGAGTCGCTACTGCCTCTTCAATTTCAGCCTTGTTCTTGCCCTTGAAGAATTCTTCATAAGCATCCATTTCCTGTTCCCATGTACCGGAGTTCATCTTATATGCAGAACCCAGCTGTCTCTTTGTCTTGAATGCAGAAACGGCTGCACTCCAGGATTCTTCTGTTTCTTCACGAACACCATCCACTGTACCATCACCATCGGCATCTTCGTTATATGTATGTCCGGGCCAGCCGGCAAAGGCATTATCATCAGCACCATCATGGTTCGGTGTAATTGTTTCCAGAATATCTACTTCCAGATCAACAATACGATCTTCTGCATCTGTAATAACAAATGCAAATACTTCGTTGAAGGAATAAACAGGAACATCCTGATCATCCTTGCCGGGACCTAAACGGAATGTAGATACATGACCAAGACCCTGCTTGAGACCGGATGCAGTTACTTCACTGACATCCTCACTTGCTGTTTCTTCTTCAAGACCTAATGCATTCTTGATTGCCGCAAAGACACCGTTGGATGTCCATGTTGCACCGGACACTCCATCAACGCCTTCAATTGTACCTGCAGCCAGAATTGCGTCTGTCAGCTGCGGAATTGCTTCACCGCCGATCGACGGTGTTTCGCCTTCGCCTGTTAATGTCAGAGCAGTAATCTTACCCTCTGTAACAGTCACTTCGGCTGTGATCTTTCCGCCGTAACCGTCAGCTTCGCCAGTGAAGGTTTCACCCTTCGGTGCTTCCGGAGCGGAACATGCTGCCATGGATACTGCAGCTAATACAGCCACAGCAGATCTGAATAATTTACTCATAGAGTATATCCTCCCTTATGTACATATTTTTGCATAGACGCTCTGATTGCTCTGCTGTAAGAATCTGTAAAAAACATGTAATAAACTGTATTTTCTACAGTCGCAGAATGAAAAAAGAACTTCCCTTCGTAAAGAGAAGCTCTTTGCATCAGTCAGCGACTTTCTTTGTGATCAATGTCAGAACACCAAACAGCAGGACAGTACCCAGTGCCAGGGAAATCCATGCGTTCTTTGTCAGACCGGCAACGACATAGCTGATGGCACATACACCGGCAGCGACTGTCGCATAGGGAATCTGTGTTTCAACGTGACGGATATGCTGGCAATCTGCACCTGTGGAGGAAAGGATTGTCGTATCGGAAATCGGTGAGCAGTGGTCGCCATATACGGAACCTGCCAGAGTAGCACCTAAAGCAGGAATCAGTAAACCGGCAGCGCCTTCGGCTGTGCAGATCATGGATACGATCGGAATCAGGATACCGAATGTTCCCCAGGAAGTACCCATGGAGAAGGACATGACAGCAGCGATGACGAAGATGAAGAACGGCAGCAGCCACATGGGCAGATTGGATGTGCTGACAAAACCGGAAATGAAGATGCCTGTACCGATCATTTCACGGCAGACACCGCCAAGGCTCCAGGACAGTACCAGAATCAGCATCGGAGCTACGATGTTGGCAATGCCCTTGACAATATGTTCAACAAACTGTCTTGCTGTCATCAGCTTTCTGGGAATATACATGACAAATGCAGTAGCTAAGCCAGCCATAGCACCTAAGGTCAGACCTGCGGCAGGGTTATAGCCAATTGCTTCGGAGAACGGTACACCGTTGAAGAAGTCACCGACATAAGCCATACCGAAGATTGCGCATACGATCAGAACTGCAATCGGCAGCACCAGATCCAGAACAGTACCATGAGGCTTGCTGTCATCCACAGATGCCATACCTGTATCTTCCTTCTGCAGTGCAGCTTCTTCCGCCTTCTTCATCGGACCGAAGTCACGGCCTGTCCAGCAGATATAAAGAACCATCAGAATCGTAAACAGGGCATAGAAGTTAAAGGGAATCGTAGAAAGGAAAGCATTGAAGCCGTTGGTTTCACTGACTTCACTGGCAACTGCCACCGCCCAGCTGGATACAGGAGCGATGATGCAGATCGGTGCAGCTGTTGCATCGATCAGATATGCAAGCTTTTCTCTGGAAATCTTCTGCTGATCAAAGATCGGACGCATAACTGTACCGACAGTCAGGCAGTTGAAGCCATCATCGATAAAGATCAGCATACCCAGCAGTGCTGTCGCAAAGCGTACGGAACGTCTGGACTTCAGACGCTTTCTTGCCCACTTGCCATAGGCAAGAGAACCGCCAGATTCGTTTACCAGAACAACCACAGCCCATAACAGAGCCAGGAAAATAATCATATATGCATTGTCTGCAATCTTTCCTGCCATCATATCGACAGTATGTGCAGCTACAGCCACAAGAGGTTCGCCGGCAAATGCAACATAGATGCACATGCCGCTGATGACACCAATGAATAATGAAGAATAAACTTCCTTGGTGATTAATGCCAGCGCAATCGCAATTAACGGCGGCAGAATCGACCAGATACCTGCTTCAATCACGCCTTTTCTCCTGCCAGTTTCTTCAATGTTTCACCGGCAATACGATATGTTGTCCAGTCGGTCATCGCTTCTGCACCTAAGGATTTGTAGAAATCGATCGAGGGTTTGTTCCAGTCCAGACACCACCACTCCAGACGACCGCAGCCGTTATTGACAGCGATCTCAGCCAAAGCTGTAATCAGACCCTTGCCATAGCCTTTTCCTCTGTATTCAGGCAATACAAACAGATCTTCCAGATAAATGCCATCTCTTCCTAAGAATGTTGAGAAGTTATGGAAGAACAAAGCAAAGCCTGTTTCCTTTCCTTCTTCATTCAGAGCAAAGATAACTTCAGCACGCTTCTGATCAAAAATACGTTCTCTGAGAATTGCCTCATCTGCGACAACCTCATCCGCCATCTTTTCATATTCAGCCAGTGCTTTGATAAAAGACAGAATTAAACCGGTATCTTCAGGACCGGCATAACGGTAGTTTATTTTCGCCATATAAAACCTCCTGACACATAGCACTATGTTAGCAGTCATCACTGACAATGACTCGAAAGATGCACAGAAAAACCCGATGATTCAATTAAATTTAATAAGCATCGGGTTTCTTTCGTTGATTCTTATTTCTCAGTCATACGCTCGTAGTATTCTACGGCTGCGACCAGTTCCTTTTCTTCAGGATCAATCAGTTCAATACCATCATCATACTCTTCATAACGATAGAGCCATGTAACATCTGCCAATGTATCGTCTTCCTTGATTTCAGCCAGGACATAGTACTTCTTTCCCTTGAAGCCGAAGTCAGCGACAATTGCACATTCGATTTCTCTGTCGTCATCTGTGAGAACAGTAATGGTTTCATAGGACATGTTTTCTGTTTCGCTCATATCATTCTCCTTTCTCTGCTCTTCTATTCTACATGATTTGTTTCTTCTTTATATTCCTTCAAAGCTATATTTAAGGAATCTCCGGCAAAGAACATCATCATTACAAAACGCAGCCACATCAGTACCAGAAACAGTGATGCAAGCGATCCATACAGCGCTGAGGAATGGTAGAAGCGGGGAATGAAGAAAGAGAAGGCAGCGGTAAAGAGAATGAAGACCATTGTGATGATCAAAGCCCCGGGCACCTGTTCTCTCAATTCTCTTTTATAACCGGGAAGATATGTATAGGTCATAAGAATGATCAGGAATGTCAATAGTGCCATCAGAATCCCGCTGCCGGTAATAACAGCCTGCACCAGTGCAGCAATCTTTTCAATATGAAGATAAGCTGTAATCACAAAGACAAGTTCAATGATGGAAGAACCGAATACCTGCAGTATCAGAACAGAAGGAATAAAGATCACAAGCAGGAAGGTAAACAGTACTGCTCGAAGCTTATCCTTGATGCCATTGCCTTTTGTACCGCCCAGTTTCTTCAGGCCATTCTGCAGTGCCGTGACCCCAGCCGAAGCAGACCATAATGTCGTTAACGCCGATACTCCCGCCAGCACACCGCCGGACTGGTTCTTCAGATTATTGACAATACCGTAAAGAAAACTCTCAAAGGCAGACAGGTCAGGAAGCAGACGGAACAGAAGTGCTGTTACATCAGAAGGATTATAGCCTGGCAGTTTATTCACCACTGCAATCACCAGCATCAGTAACGGAAACATTGCCGTAATGATGAACAATGTGGCATTGCCGGCATAGATGCCCATGTTTTCGGAATTATAGAGATTCAGGGTTCTCTTTGCAATCTGCACATATTTATTATTCTTCATAGATGATCTCTCCTATGCTGATTCCATAGTACCAAAGTTCCTGATCATTCGAAAGAAAAGCAGTGCCCGATCATCAGTACACTGCATGGATTTACAGTTCAATTTCAAAGAGGTCTCTGGGAAACTGTGTCAAAGATACAGCACCATCTTCCGTTACGAGCACCATGTCTTCTACACGCATGTAGCCTTCATTCTTGAAGAACATCTTCGGCTCACTGCAGAAGATCATACCGGGCTTGAGAATCAGATCACTGTCATAAGTCATCCAGGGAAGTTCATGACATTCGATACCGATGTGATGCCCGCCGCAGGCACTCTCTTCTCGCTTGAAGCGCAGATAGTCATAGAAGCCAAGTTCTTCCGCCTTATCTACGATCATCTTGTAAAGATCACCATATCTGGTCACACCGGGTTTAATCTGGGAAATCATATATGTCTGTGCTTCCTGCAGAGCCTTATAGCCTTCCTTAACCAGCTCAGGGGCCTTGCCATAGTAGACCGTTCGGCCCCAGTCGGAACAGTAGCCCTGATCCATATAACCGATATCAAAGGCAATCATTGTTCCTTCTTCCAGTTTTCTTTCATTCTCGAACGGTTCAATCGCCTGTGCATTCTCTGTACCATGTGTCTTGAAACCACAGGTAGGCGCAAAGGAAAGATCCTGAATACCATGCATTAAACCATAATCAATAATCATACGTTCTGCTTCAAACATGGTCATTCCGGGCTTGAGATGTGTGCATACATACATCACAGCATCATCGGTGAACTTCGCCATTCTGCGCATCCTTGCAATTTCCGATGCATCCTTGATTCTTCTAAGATCCACAAAGATACCATTGCAGGAAACTGTTTCCACTTCCGGCAATGCATTAGCCAGGGTTTCCTTAAACCATGCATCGCAGTCTCTGCCGATACCGATCTTCTTACCGGTAATGATATGAGTCAGTTCATCTTCAAACTGATCCAGATAGCTGACAACAACTCTATTCAGCACAGCATTGAGATGATCCTTGTGCTTAGGAATGGTCAGTACAGTACTGTTTCCTTCTGTATCCATGAAGATCATAGCTTCAGGAATGATATGCGCACCGGATACAGGTGCACTGAGATTCATTGTATTTCTCTGCCAGAGAATACTGTCGGATTCAGAGAGATACTGGAAATCCGCACCAAGTGCGAACAGTACTCCGTCCAGTCCTGCTTCCTTTACTTTCGCAAGACAGTTCTTTCTGCGTTCTGTTAACATAAAAAGCCTCCGTTATGATCGTAATTATAGAATCTATATGAAACAAAATGAATGTCCTGTACATCACTTTTATGCATTCATACAGAAAAGGCTCCCACGTTTTCCGTCATAGGAGTCTCTGCTTTCTGTTTCCTTACTGTTTCAGTACCGATACAAGTTCACGGATATCTCTGATGTGAATATCTGCATCCTGCAGTTCCTGTACACTGCCATAACCATAATCACAGGCAACGGTACGCAGATGATTCTTTACACCGGCGTCAATATCCTGCCGGCGATCGCCGATCATTGTATAAATACCGGGATATTCCTGCATAATCCTCTGCATGATTTCATGCTTAGGAAGATAGTCATACCGCTCTGCCGGATAATAGGCTGTGAAGTATGTATCCAGTACAAATTCTTTTCGATGTGCTTCAAGATACGCAATCTTGCAGTTGGAAAGAATGATCAGTTCATAACCTTCTTCCTTCAGTCTGCATAGAGTTTCCTTAGTCCCTTCGTACAGCATTGCCCCGCTGTTTTCAATCTGACGGATCATCTCTTCCCCGACCATCACAGATGCTTTCTGTTTCCATTCTGCAGCCAGCTGAGGCATGAAGCTGTTCCACATATCCGCAGCCGACATACCTAAGTAAACAGAGAGTTCATGATCACTGTATTCTCGCCATTCACATAAGCCCGACTCATACAGTCGTTTTACAGCATGACGTACGGCATTGGCATAGAGCACTTCGGTATTGTGCAGTGTACCGTCCCAGTCAAAAACAAGATAGTTCTTCATTCAGTTCTTAAAACTGTTCCATTGCATTGATCATTTCAATTGCGGACAGAGCACAGTCATAGCCCTTGTTGCCGGCCTTGGAACCAGCTCTTTCAATAGCCTGTTCAATGTTTTCTGTTGTCAGAACACCGAAGAGAACAGGCTTGCCTGTAGCCATGGAAGCCTGTGCGATACCCTTGGATACTTCTGCACAGACGAAGTCATAGTGAGTTGTGGAACCTCTGATGACTGCACCTACAGCAATGACTGCATCATAGTTGTCGGATTCTGCCATCTTCTTTGCGACTACCGGAATTTCAAATGCACCCGGCACCCATACTGCTGTGATGTTTTCTTCTTCTACACCATGACGTACCAGACCGTCTACTGCACCTTCGAGCAGCTTTGTTACGATGAAACTGTTGAAACGGGAAGCGACGATACCTACTCTGAGACCTTCCTTTGCGACTACCTTACCTTCGATTACCTTGATTGCCATTTTCTTTTTTTCCTTTCCGGACAATTGTCCTATATCCTTTTCTTATTCTTCTTCAAATGTGATGTCATTGAAGATATGACCCATTCTCTGCTGCTTTGTCTTCAGATAGAATCTGTCATATCTGCTTGCATTGATCTCGATCGGAACACGTTCAATGATTCTGAAGTTAAAGCCTTCAAGACCATAGATCTTTTCGGGATTGTTGGTTAACAGACGAATGGACTTAACACCTAGATTCTGCAGCATCTGTGCACCGGACCAGTATTCACGCAGGTCAGGAGCGAAACCCAGTTCAATATTGGCATCGACTGTATCACGTCCCTGTTCCTGCAGTTCATAAGCCATCAGCTTGTTGATCAGACCAATACCTCTGCCTTCCTGACGCATGTAGAGGATGATGCCTCTGCCTTCCTTCTGTACCATCTCCATAGCCTTTTCCAGCTGCGGACCGCAATCGCATCGCATGGATCCGAAAACATCACCTGTCAGACATTCAGAATGGACACGGCACAGCAGGTTTTCACCATCGCCGATTTCACCGCATACCAGAGCTACATGATGTTCACCGGTAATATCATTGACATAGCCATACGCCTTGAATTCACCATACTTCGTAGGCATCTTGACACCGGCTTTGCGGATCATGTGCGGTTCGTTTCTTCTGATGTAATCCTGCAGGTCTTTGATGGTAATAAATACCAGACCATGTTCCTGAGCCATTTCCTGCAGTTCTTCCGTACGCATCATAGTTCCATCTTCACGCATGATTTCACAGCACAGACCGCACTGTGTCAGACCAGCCAGACGGCACAGGTCAACAGTCGCTTCCGTATGACCGTTTCTGACCAGAACACCGCCATGTCTTGCTGTTAAGGGGAAAACATGACCGGGTCTTCTGAAGTCTTCCGGCTTTGCATTCGGATCTGTCAGTTTGCGGCATGTATAGCCTCTTTCTTCCGCAGAAATACCTGTAGTTGTATCTACGTGGTCAATGGAGACAGTGAATGCTGTCTGGTGGTTGTCTGTATTCTGCGCAATCATCTGCGGCAGAAGGAGTCTGTCGGCAAGTTCCTGGGAAAGAGGTGTACAGATCAGACCTCTTGCATGTGTTGCCATGAAGTTGACATTTTCTCTTGTCGCAAACTCAGCGGCACAGATCAGATCACCTTCATTTTCTCTGTCGGGGTCATCAGTACACATGATGACTTTTCCTGCTCTGAGTGCTTCCAGAGCTTCCGGAATTGTGTTGTACGTAAAACTCATTTATTTCCCTCCTAAAATCCATTCTTCATCAGGAATTCCATGGTGATATTGCTTTTCTTTTCTTCCGGCTTTGATTCCGGGGCCAGGCCCATCAGCTTCTGCACATACTTGCCAAGCACATCATTTTCCAGATTGACCATATCCCCTGCCTTCTTTTTCAGAAGAATCGTTTCACTGCCTGTATGCGGAATAATGGATACAGTAAAGTCATGGGATGTAATCTCTGCAATCGTCAGACTGATGCCGTCAATGGCAATAGAGCCTTTCTCAATAATCAGATCGAGGATCTGCTTGGGTGCTGCAATCTTCACCAGTACTGCATTCTCTTCGTTTTTCATGGAAAGAATCGTGCCTGTACCATCGACATGTCCGGCAACGATATGACCACCGAAACGGCCATCCGCAGCCATTGCCCTTTCGAGATTGACAATACTGCCGACAGACAGCTGGCCAAGATTTGTTCTGCGCATTGTTTCAGGCATAACATCAGCTGTGAAGCCTCCTGAAGACATGCGGATCACCGTCAGACACACACCGTTGACAGCAATGGAATCGCCGATCTTTGTACCGCCAAGTACAGCACGTGCTCTGATGGAGATTTCGCCGGAAGTTCTGCCGCTGACGACACCCTGGACAGTTCCGACTTCTTCAATAATTCCGGTAAACACTTATACCTCCTTATCCTCAGCGTTTTCTGACTGCTGAACGTCATATTCCAGGAGAATGTCTTCTCCCAGTAATTCAGATTTCTGATAGACAAGTTTTGTACACTCATCCGGATACAGAACACCTTTGCCTTCAACCGGTGTCTTTGCATCCCTGCCACCGAAAACCTTCGGGGCAATATATGCCATCACATGATCGGCAATGCCGGCATTGAACACAGACTCGTGTATCTCGCCGCCTCCTTCAACAAACATGCTGTCGATCTTTTCCCTGCCCAGTACTTCCGCCAGTTTTTTCAGATCCACCTTTTCTGCATCGGCACAGGGGCAGTACAGCGTACGTACGCCTGCTTCTTCCAGAAGCTTGGCCTTTGCGCGTGTTTCTTCATTATCTGCGGCGTATACCACCAGCGTTCTGTATGCATGGGCAGACTGTACGATTCTCGAATCCATGGGAATACGCAGATGGGAGTCAGGAATAACACGTAGCGGCTGATGACTTTCCTTTCCTTCCAGACGAACATTCAGCATCGGATCATCAGCCAGCACTGTACCGATTCCGGCCATAATGGACGCATATCCGGAACGTGTTTCATGGACATGTTCACGTGCCTTTTCACCGGTGATCCACTTTGATTCACCAATGGAAGTAGCGATCTTGCCATCCAGCGTCATTGCATATTTGACAGTGACATAGGGCAGTCCGGTTGTAATGAAATGGAAGAAGATCGGATTGATCGCATCACACTCTTCACGCAGAAAGTCTTCCACAACTTCAATGCCATGTTCTCGCAGAATCCGGCAGCCTTTCCCTGACACAAGAGGATTAGGATCTCTTGAACCGATCACAACACGGCGAATACCATGTTCAATAATTGCTTCGGTGCAGGGCGGCTGTTTGCCGGTATGACAGCAGGGTTCCAGAGTGACATACATCTCTGCCCCTTCCGCAGATTCCTTTAATCGCGAAAAGGCATCACGTTCCGCATGGAGATTGCCATAGTTGTGATGATAGCCTTCCGCAATGATTCTGCCGTCCTTGACAATGACTGCACCTACAAGCGGATTCGGGTTGACGTAACCCTTTCCCCTTTTCGCAAGTTCAATCGCACGGCGCATGTAATCCTGATCGTTCATACGTACCTCCGGTATCCCAGGGCATGAAAAAAGCCCTGCGCAGCATGCAGGGCGTGTCATTCAGATTCTGCTTACGAAAACAAGCAGGACGGAAACGGACCATGTCCTTCTTTCCATCATTTGAACTTCTTCTTTCATCCAGACTATACTGTCGGCTCCGTAATCACAACGGATCTGCTATACGCTCGCGGGCTTTACCGCCGGTGGGGAACTTCGCCCCGCCCTGAAGAATTCTTTTGTCGACTATGAATTTACATCGATTCAGAACCTAACGCAATTCATATGCTCATAATATAATCTATATTTTTAGCTGTATTTAACTTATTTATTTTCACTGCATATATATTTGTTCATTTAAAACACAGAACAGATCAATCTGTCTTATAAACCATGATTATTCATTTTTCACACCTTTCTGCATATTCCATCGCTTACGGCAATCCTCGAAAAGCGTATACTGAAACCGTGAGGTATGAATTATGAATACAAAAACCATTGTCATGAATGCCGGCAAGATGAACTATGACGGCTCTATGGACTTTACATCATTAACCGAAGATACCATCGTCTACAGCGATACGAAGGCAGAAGAATTCATTGAGCGCATCCAGGGTGCTGCCTGCATCATCACCAAGGAAATGCCTGTACCCGCTTCGCTGATCGAGCAGTTTCCCGACAGTATCAGACTGATCGTAGAAGCCGGTACCGGATACAACAACATTGACCTTGATGCCGCAGGAAAGAAGAACATCACTGTATGCAATGTCCCTTCCTACAGCAGTGAACGTGTAGCTCAGACTGCGATCATGTTACTGCTGAATCTTTCCTCTACGATGCAGGTACAGATGAAGATGCTGGCCAGAGGAGATCATCGCAATTTCACTGAACACCTGCTGGTCCCGCACATGGAAGTCAACGGAAAGACTTTGGGCATTGTCGGCGCAGGGCATATCGGCATGCAGGTTGTCAAAGCGGCCAGAGCTCTTGGCATGAATGTTCTGATCTATCAAAGACACCCGAAGCAGGATGAAGAAGGCATCCGCTATGTATCGCTGGAAACAGTACTGAAAGAAAGTGATTATATCTCTCTGCACTGTCCTTTAACTGACAGTACCAGACACCTGATCAATACAGAAACACTGCAGCTGATGAAGCCAACCGCCTTCCTGATCAACACTTCACGCGGCGCTCTGATTGATGAACCGGCATTGATTCAGGCTCTGCAGGAACACCGCATTGCCGGTGCAGGTCTGGATGTACAGGAAAGCGAACCGCCTGCAGAAGACAGTCCTTTATACACACTGGACAATGTCATCCTGACGCCTCATATGGGCTGGAAGGGATACGAAACCCGTCAGCGTCTGCTCAGCATCATCAAGGCAGATGTACAGAATTTCTTTGCCGGCACACCGATTAACGTCGTATCCTGACTGCATTGCATTACGAATTCATACGATTTCTGAATGATCGTTTAAAAGAGCATTGATCTGCACTATCATAACCACATGAGATTATTAACACTTAACACACATTCTCTCTCAGAAGAGAACCAGACAGAAAAAACACAGCAGACAGCCGAATTCATTCGTGATCATGACATTGATGTCATCCTGCTTCAGGAAGTATGTCAGACCATCTATGAAGAACCCATCTCATCTGACACCTTCTACACAGGTGCGGAAAATCTGAAAAAGGATAACTATGCTTTAGCTCTGAGCGAATGCCTGCAGAAGCTGAACTGCACGTATTACTGGACCTGGCTGCCGATCAAACTTGGCTTCGGCAGATTCGAAGAAGGCGTAGCGGTCTTTGTGAAGAAGAAAATCATAGACATTGAGACTTATACAATCACCCGTGAACAGGACTTTAGCAACTGGCGCAAGCGAGCTGCACTTGGTGTACAGACCGAGGATGGCTGGTACTATACCACACACATGGGCTGGTGGGCTGATGAACAGGAACCCTTCATGGAACAGCTGGAACGTCTGAATGCACTGATCTTCAACAAAGACGGACAGATCTTCCTGGGCGGAGATTTCAACGCTCCGGACTTTATCGAAGATGAAAGCTATGCGCATCTTGTAAAGAGCGGATGGATCGATACATACGAAAGCGCAGAAAAGAAAATCGGCAGATACAGTGCCGAAGGCAATATCATGGGCTGGCAGAACAGCACTCTGCAGAAAATGCGTATTGACTATATCTTTGTAAACAGAAATATTCCTGTGAAGGAAAGCAGAGTTGTCTTTGACAATCTGAATGGTCCGCAGGTATCGGATCATTATGGTGTCATGATCGAAACAGAATAGTACAGTTTAAAAAGGTGCAGTGACCATACCGGTTACCGCACCTTCTTTGTATCTATAACTTAATTAATCTCAGCCAAGGTTCTTGCCGTTGGAAGCGATGACTTCCTTATACCATGCAAAGGAGTCCTTTCTGCTTCTCTTCAGGGAACCTGTACCATCATCATGCTTATCTACATAGATGAAGCCATAACGCTTGCGCATTTCACCTGTGCCTGCGGATACAACGTCAATACAGCCCCAGGGAGTATAGCCCATCAGATCTACATGGTCGATTTCTACAGCCTTGACCATTTCAGCGATATGCAGCTTCAGGTAAGCAATACGATAGTCATCATGGATGGAACCGTCTGCTTCTACTGTATCGTAAGCACCCATACCGTTTTCTACGATCATGAGCGGTACCTGGTAACGATCATACAGATCATTCAGTACATTTCTTAAACCTACAGGGTCAATTGTCCAGCCCCAGTCTGTCTGCTTCAGATAAGGGTTCTTACCACCGCTGACAACGTTACCTTCTACCTGCTGGATGTTGCCTACACCCGCAATCGCGGAGAAGTAGTAGGAGAAGCCGATATAGTCAACCTTTCCTTCCTTCATTGTTTCCAGATCGCCTTCTTCGATGACAGGCTTAACACCCCACTTTTCCCACTTGGATGTGCAGAGGTTTGTATAGTAGCCTCTTACATGTGCATCACCATAGTAGTAAACGGAGGATTCCGCATCTCTTGCTTCAACCTGATCTTCAGGAGCACATGTAGCAGAGTATGTAGGATATGTTAACAGCATGCATCCGATCTTGTTTGTGGGATCGATACGATGACCTGCAATAACAGCCTTTGCACTTGCAACAAACATATTATGAGAAGCATCTACAACTGTCTGCCATCTGTTTTCACCTTCTGCGAAAACGATACCGGCCTGATGCCAGGGTCTCGGGCTCTTCATAGTTGCATTGATTTCGTTGAATGTCATCCAGTAATGAACCTTGCCCTTATAACGTTCAAAGCATACTGTTGCATATCTTTCAAAGAAGCCAATGAGCTTTCTGTTTCTCCAGGAACCATATTCCTTTACCAGTGTTAGAGGTGTTTCATAGTGAGACAGAGTAATCACAGGTTCAATGCCGTACTTGATCAGTTCATCAAAGACATCATCATAGAACTTCAGACCTGCTTCATTCGGTTCTTCCTCATCACCTCTGGGGAAGATTCTCGTCCAGGCAATGGACATACGGAAGCACTTGAAGCCCATCTCTGCAAACAGAGCGATATCTTCTTTGTAATGATGATAGAAGTCAGTAGCTTCATGAGAAGGATACAGAGCACCTTCCATAATTTCAGGGTCAATCTGTCTCTGAACGCCATGACGAGCACCACGTTCAACGTCAGCGATACTTAGGCCCTTGCCGCCTTCAAGATATCCGCCTTCGTACTGGTTAGCAGCTGTTGCGCCGCCCCACAGGAAATCTTTTCTTAATTCCATTTTCTTTCTCCTTTTACGTATCATCATCTGATCTGAATCAGATGACCAATGATCTGTATTCATTATATTACATAGCCCGCATATTTCCCTATCGCATCCTGTGTTTCTGCATACATCATGGGAAAGTATTTGCACATAGGCATCAATTGATCTATGGTATAATGCTCTCATGAAAATATATTGTGAACATTGCAAACAGGAAATCTCCATTGACTGTGATTCTCATTTTGAACAATACGAAACAGGTAAGGTAACATGCCCGCACTGCCGCAGAGTACAGAAACGCTACATCAGTGAAGCGGATCTGTTAACCTTCTTCACCTTCAGTGAACTGCTCTATGTTGTACTGGTACTGATCACCGCTGTTCTCTTTGCCATCTTTGGTGTCGGCATCATCACCATCGCTGCAATCTTTGCCCTGCTGGTCATTGCCTATCTTCTTTCCAAACAGCTGAGCCGGTATATCTACACAAACGGAATGTTCAAAAAGGAAACCATGTATAAGGTATTTGATGAAGAAGGCGAAAACATCAAGAAGAATATGAGATGGCAGTTCATCCTGTTCTTCGCTCTGGCGATTACCTTCGCCACCGGCACAGAATTCTCTCTGTTCTTCATTGCCATGATGATTCTCTCTGTCGTCCTTTCAGCCGTAAAGATGGTTCTGGCTGTCCGCAAAGAGAAAGCCGAAAACTGATCAATCATTTATCAAAGCTATGTGTGCAGACGCATAGCTTTTTCTTTATTCCCTCACCCAAACAAAAAGCCCATGCAGGATGTGCATGAGCTTGATTGAATACTGTAAGAATGAAATGAATTACTTCTTTACTGTATACTTGCGGATATCCATAGCGATAGCTACTACGATAACGATACCCTGAACGATGTAAGTATAAGCAACGTCGATACCAAGGAACTGCATTTCGAGCTTCAGTACTTCGAATACGAGTACACCGACGAGGATACCGGGAACAGTACCGATACCACCGTTAACGGATACACCACCGATTGTACATCCGGCGATTGCGAACAGTTCGTAGCCCTGACCAAGGGATACTGCAGTACCGCCGGCCTTACCGGCAAGCATGAAGCCGGAAAGAGCGAACAGTGCAGCTGCGAGCATGTAGGAGAGGATTGTCATCTTAGTTGTGTTGATACCTGCAACTTCAGCAGCAGCGGGGTTACCACCGATGGCGTACATCTTCTTACCATAAGGAGTATGGTTGTACAGGAAGTACATGAAGACACCGACAACTGCAGCCATTACACCAAGGTAAGGCAGATAGTCAATTCCGAACAGGGAACCTGCGCACAGGTCTGTATAAGCCTTCTGCAGACCACCGATCGGCTGAGAGCCTGTGAATACCATGCAGATACCATATACAACAGTCTGCATACCGTAAGTACCGATAAATGCAGGAACGTGCATCTTGGATACTACCAGACCATTGATCAGACCGAATGTAACTGCGAACAGAATCATGACAGCGATCATTACAACCCACATGTTCAGTTCGGGGAGATTAGGGAATACTTTCTGAGCGTAGTCAGCTCTCTGCAGCAGAGTAGCAACGATACAGCCAGCGAAACCTACCTGACGGCCGGCAGACAGATCGTTATTTCTCATGATTAAGCAGCCGGAAATACCAAGTGCGATTACGAATCGTACGGATGTATTAACGATCAGGTTCTTGATATTAGCCGCAGAAAGGAAGTTGGATCTTACAACACCTACTACGATGGCAGACAGGATGATGAGGATGATGACCGCATTGTCTGTCAGCCAGGTCATTACATTTTTATTGTTTTTCATATACCTTCACCTTATTTCATATAAAGAGTAGCGAGACTCATGATATTTTCCTGAGTCATTTCCTCTTCTTTGTCCACAAATCCTGTGATCTTACCTTCGCACATTACCATGATTCTGTTCGCAATACCGATCAGTTCAGGCATTTCGGAAGATACTACGATAATGCACTTGCCCTTCTTGGCAAGGTCGGAAATGATGGAGTAGATTTCGTACTTGGCACCAACGTCGATACCTCTTGTAGGTTCATCCATGATCAGGATATCCGGATCATTTGCGAGCCATCTGGAGATAATAACCTTCTGCTGGTTACCACCGGACAGAGAAGCAATTGCTGTCTTATGAGAAGGAGTCTTAATGGAAAGTTCATTAATGCTCTTTTCAACGACTTCATTGATTGCCTTATGGTCCAGCATTACCTTGTACTTCAGATAGTCATTCAGAGTTGCTACAGCAACGTTATCGGTGATGGAAAGTACACCGAAGATACCATTGCCTCTTCTGTCTTCAGTAATCAGAGCTACACCCTGCTTGATTGCATCTTCCGGCTTGTGGATCACAATATCCTTACCATCATAAGTGATAGTACCTGTTGTCTTGGATCTCAGACCGTAGATCGCTTCCATCAGTTCCGTTCTCTGTGCACCGACCAGACCTGCAACACCGAGGATTTCACCGCGCTTTACTTCGAAAGAGCAGTTCTGGAATGACTTCGGATTCGGGGAAGTGAAGTTGTCAACCTTCAGGATAACTTCACCGGGAACATTATCCTTCGGGGGATAGAGCTTACTAAGTTCACGGCCTACTTCCTTGGCAATGATGAAATCGATTGTCAGGTCCTTTGCAGGCCATGTGCCGATATACTGACCATCTCTCATGATAGATACATCATCAGAGATCTTCAGGATTTCGTCCATCTTGTGAGAAATGTAGATGATACCGCATCCTCTGCTTCTCAGTCTGTTAATGATTTCGAACAGCTTTTCTACTTCATTGGAAGTCAGAGATGATGTAGGTTCATCGAGGATGATAATCTTTGCATTAACACCTACAGCCTTAGCGATTTCTACAATCTGCTGCTGAGATGTTGTTAATGTACCGAGCTTTGCAGTAACGTCAAAGCTAATACCCAGTTCATCAAGGAGCGCCTGCGCGCCTTCGTTCATAGCCTTATGATCGATCATGGAGATCGGTCCGATTTTCTTCATAGGATATCTACCGCAATAGATATTTTCTGCAATGGAGCGTTCGGGGATCGGCTGAAGTTCCTGATGTACCATTGCAATACCCTTCTGCAATGCATCATAGGGGTCAGTGATATGCTCCTCCTGGCCATTGTAGATAACAGTTCCTTCGTCCATCTTGTAGATACCGAACAGGCACTTCATCAGTGTAGACTTACCAGCACCGTTTTCACCCATCAGTGAATGAACTGTTCCGGGTCTCAGATTCAGCTGAACATGGTCCAGCGCCTTAACGCCCGGAAAGGACTTGCAGATATCCTTCATTTCAAGCAAATATTCAGACATATGTATATCCTTTCTAGCTTCAAACAAAGAATTGCGTGCCGCCCAAAACTGAACGGCACGCAATTAAACTTACTTAGATTCTAATTACTTGAATTCAGCAGCGTTAGCAGATGTAACCATTACATAAGGTACATAGTTAACTGTCTTTTCAGGAGCGTTGCCAGCCAGCAGTGTGAGAACTGTATCGCAGCAAGCTGTAGCCTGACCCTTGTCATCGTTCAGTACTGTACCTGTCATTGTGCCGTCTTCAACCATCTGTACGCATTCAGGCAGAGCGTCTACACCAACGAGGTAGATGTCCTTGCCAACTTCGAGACCAGCTGTGGAGATAGCCTGTGCAGCACCGAGTGCCATACCATCGTTGTTGCAGAAGATTACATCGATTTCGGAACCATACTGGGAGATAGCAGCAGCTGCGATTTCCTGGCCCTGAGCCTGGTCCCAGTTACCTGTCTGCTGGTACAGGCAGTTAACATCAACACCATTGTCTGTCAGATACTTGATAGAGAATTCTGTTCTGAACTGAGCATCGGAGTTTTCCGGGTCGCCCATGATCATGATGTAGTCAACCTTGCCGTTGCCGTTGAGGTCGCCATGGTTTTCCTGATCGTAGATGATCTGGCCCTGGTATGTACCGGAGTCTCTAGCATCAGCACCTACATAGCACTGATCTGCAGGATAGTTGAATTCAGCCATTTCACGGTTGATGAATACTGTAGGGATACCAGCA
>JAZUHS010000137.1:0-10797 GCA_045641845.1 Bulleidia sp.
CAATATCCACACACTTGCCGATGTTGCCGGAAGCTTCCTTGATCGCTGTGATGTTGGGATAGCCGGCCATAGCCTTGAATGTTTCAGGTTCGATATTAATACCTGTACGGCTGGGTACATTGTACAGAATCAGCGGTACGGAAGAAGCATCTGCGATTGCCTTGTACATGGCAATCAGACCCTTCTGGGTTGTCTTGTTGTAATAAGGAGTAACAACCAGGCAGGCATCGTAGCCAAGTTCACAAGCATACTTAGTCAGCTCGATGGCATATGCTGTGTCGTTGGAACCTGTGCCGGCAATCATCGGTACTCTATGGGCAGCACGTTCAGCCGCATAACGCAGAACCTCACGATGCTCTTCATCGGTTAATGTCGGGCCTTCACCGGTTGTACCGCAGATTACCAGGCCGTCAATGCCCTGTTCAATCTGCCAGTCAATCAGTCTGCCAAATGTTTCGTAATCCACACCGTTATGGTCCAGCGGTGTAATCAGAGCAGTAGCTGCTCCGCGGAAAATCGGTTTCTTCATTTATTACATCCTCCATAAAAAAACTGATACACAGAATGCATCAGGAGTCACAGTCCAACCAGTACGATCAGACAACTGCGATAGCTCTCCGCTCATGCGACAGTCATGTGGATGTTATCCACATGCCCAGCAGACTTACGCTTATCATCTGCTTCGGCAGCTGTTCCTTTCGCTTACGTCCGGTGATGCGTGCACCGTTGTTAACATAAGCTACTCTTAAAAGCCGCATCCTCTACCCTGCAATTTATCTATATTCAGTTCTAAAAGATAGTATCACTGCGAAAAGAGTGCGTCAATACAGCCGATTTACGCTTAACTATGCAGAAAGTGCGCTTACCTTTTCAATTGCGGATGGTCTGCTATAATCAGTGTCATTGAAAGTGAGGGCCGCTATGAAACGTATCGTTACAATGCAGGATATTTCCTGTATCGGCAAGTGTTCTCTGACTGTTGTTCTCCCGGTAATATCCGCAATGGGTGTGGAAACAGCAGTACTCCCTACAGCAGTACTTTCAACTGAAGCACTAATTGACGGATTTACTTATCACGATCTTACAGGTGAAAGTATTCCGATTCTGCAGCACTGGAAGAATAACGGCTTCACCTTCGATGCTGTCTATACCGGCTATCTTGGCTCTGTTGGTCTGGTCGAGATTGCCCATCGTCTCTTCCATGAATTCGGGGAAGGTAAACTGAAGATTGTTGATCCCTGCCTTGGGGATGATGGAAAACTTTATCCCGGCTTTACAAAGGAATATGTTGATGCTGTCAGAGGGCTATGCATTGAGGCAGATATCATCTGTCCGAATCTGACCGAGGCAAGCTTTCTGCTTGGCATTCCCTTCAATCCCAAAGCAGGCAAGGAAGAAGTACATGATGTCCTGCGTCAGCTTTCCCGACTTGGTGCTAAAAAGACCGTACTGACCGGCGTCTCCTTTGAAAAAGGAAAAATCGGCATGTGCACGTATGATTCCGATACAGATTCCTTCGCTGAATACTTCACGCCGGAGGAACCTGAGTACTTCCAGGGAACCGGTGATCTTTGGGCAGGGACATTATGCGGCGGTCTGGTTTCAGGACTGTCCTTTGATGAAGCAGCTTCTCTGGCCTGTGATTTTGTCAGAGAAAGCATCCGTCTGACAATTGCCGAAGAAAACCATAACACCTACGGTGTCAACTTCGAGCAGGCTATCCCCTATCTGATCAGAAGACTCCACAACATCTGACACTGAAAAAGAGATTCCGCGAATTCAATTTCGTGTGAATCTCTTCTTTTTTATCAGAAACTGATTTTTTCTTCCTGACGATCTTTGAAGATGCAGTAACCATCAAAACCGGCAGCTTTGATAATCTCTTCCGTCTGGGCAAAGCATCCGGCAACAGCTTCAGAGATATGCGCATCAGAACCGATGGTAATCTTCGTACCACCCAGTTCATGATAACGCTTCAGAATCGCAGGACAGGGATTGCATTCTCTATGAACATGCAGTCCTTCCTTGCTCTGTGCCTTGAACATAGCGGAAGTATTTACTTCCAGAGCTGTTCCTCTTGCGATCAGGATACGCAGGATTTCATCAATGACTTCCTGATTCTGTTCATAGCAGTAAGTACCATAACTCTTTCCTTCTGCCTGCAGCTGTTCCAGCAGTGCATCATCTTCATAAGCAATGGCACAACGCAGAATGTAATCCAGATGTGCACAGGTATCATAGAAAGAGAAAGCACGGACATTGTTCAATGTCGTCTGCATCCAGTGGCTGATGGCTTCCTGAGCCGTAACATCATCAAAGAAGGACGGATAGTAGGGATCATGATCCTTATCACAATGCGTGGAACCGATGACGAATTCATATTCAGGATGATTTTTCATATAGGCATTGATCTCATCTTCCATCTTTGTATTCAGACCCATTTCAATGCCGAAATGCAGTTCAATCTGTCCTTCATATTTCTTCTTCATCTCTGCGAAAGTCTGACGATATGCTTCTTCGTCAAACTGGAAACAGAGTTTTTCTTCATCAGGAATGCGGGGATACGGACTGTCGAGATCCATATGTTCTGTAAAGCATAATACCTTGATACCTTTTGCGATCGCACCGAGGATCTGCTGTTCCATCGGGCTTTCGCTGTCCGCCGATAAAGCGGAATGTACATGATAATCACTGATAATCATTGTTATTCTCCTGCAAGATCTTCTGCCATCTTTCTTAATCTCTTCAATGCTTCATCCAATGTCTTTTCATCACGGGCAAAGTGCAGACGGATGAGATGATTGACCTCTTCACGGAAGAAACTGGAACCGGGCACTGCCGCTACACCATAATTTCTGATCATCCATTCACAGAACTGCAGATCACTCCAGCCTGCAAACTGTGCTCTGTCCAGAAACTTCGAGATATCTATCATGACAAAGTAGCTGCCCTGGGGAACTGTATGTTCAATGCCGATATCATCCAGTCCCTTCAGGAAGTAGTCACGCTTGCAGGTATATAAAGCCTTGAGATCATCATAGTAGGACTGCGGGAAGTTCAGACCTGTAACAGCTGCTGCCTGCAGAGGTGCTGCTGCACCTACCGTCAGGAAGTCATGTACCTTGCGGGCTGCTTCAATCACTTCTTCCGGTCCGATCAGATAGCCAAGACGCCAGCCGGTAATGGAATATGTCTTGGAGAGGGAATTGCATGTGATCGTACGTTCATACATGCCTTCCAGAGAAGACATATATACATGTTCATACGGATCAAAGACGATATGTTCATACACTTCATCCGTAATGACAAAAGCATCATACTTCTTTGCCAGTGAACCGATATATTCCAATTCCTCGCGGGTGAAAACCTTGCCGCAGGGGTTGGAAGGGTTGCATACAACAATTGCCTTTACATTCTGCTGAAATGCCTGTTCCAGTACTTCACGGTTAAAGTCAAAGGACGGCGGATTCAGCGGCACATAGATCGGTTCTGCCCCGGAAAGGATCGCATCGGCACCATAGTTCTCGTAGAAAGGAGAAAAGACAATTACCTTATCCCCAGGATTGCATACAGTCATCATGGCAGCCATCATCGCTTCCGTACCGCCGCAGGTAACACATACCTCCGTTTTCGGATTTACTGTTCTGCCGATCGCTCTGCTCTGCTTGCGGGCAATAGCCTCACGAATATCCTCTGCCCCAAAAGTAATGCTGTACTGATGAGGACCTTTAAAAGCACAATCAGCAAGGGCCTGCATCATTTCACGAGGCGGATCAAAATCAGGAAAACCCTGGGAAAGATTGATGGAACCTTCTGTTTCATCATTAATACGGGTCATACGGCGGATGACGGAATCCGTAAAGGTTCCGACACGGTCACTCAGTTTCGGCATAATTCAAACTCCTTATAAATACTGACTTTTATGATACTTCGATTTAATTTGTTTGCAAAAACATTTCACCCTGCACGAAAAAAGACTGCCCTTTTCTGAGGACAGTCTATGATGCATGAATTGCTTAGATGTTGAGCAGTGCACTCAGTTCAGCAAGAGCACCGTCTGTATCGTGAGCCAGTACCTTCTTAGCAAGTACCTTACCCAGCTGTACGCCTTCCTGGTCGAAGGAGTTAACGTTCCAAGCAAAGCCCTGGAACATTACCTTGTTTTCGAAGTGAGCTAACAGAGCACCCAGAGATGCAGGAGTCAGCTTGTCACCGATGATGATGGAAGAAGGACGGCCGCCGTCGAACTTCTTGTTCAGTTTTGCATCATCCTTGCCGCATGCGAAGGCAACGATCTGAGCTGCTACGTTAGCACCCAGCTTCTGCTGAGAAGTGGAACCTTCGATTACTACATCAGAACCGATCTGAGAGTTGCGGAAACCGATGAACTGCATAGGAACAATTGTCTTGCCCTGGTGCAGGAGCTGGTAGAAGGAATGCTGACCGTTTGTACCGGGTTCACCGAAGATGATCGGACCTGTAGGATAGCTTACAGGTTCACCGAAACGGTTAACGGACTTACCGTTGGATTCCATATCGAGCTGCTGCAGGTGAGCAGGGAATCTTGCCAGAGCCTGAGAGTAAGGCAGAACAGCTGTATTTTCCATACCGAGAACGTTACGTTCGTAAACACCGATCAGGGCATCCAGCATAGCTGCGTTCTTAGTAACATCTGTTTCCTTAGCGAGCTTATCAGCTTCAGCTGCACCGTTCAGGAATGCAGCGAATACTTCCGGACCGAAAGCCAGAGACAGAACAGCACCGCCTACTGCAGAAGAGGAAGAGTAACGACCGCCGATGTAGTCATCCATGAAGAATGCATCGAGGTAGCCTTCGTTCTTAGCAAGAGGAGATGTTTCGGATGTAACAGCAACCATATGCTTGCTGGGATCCAGACCAGCTTCTGTCAGAGCGTTCTTTACGAAGCTTTCGTTTGTCAGAGTTTCCAGAGTTGTACCGGACTTGGATACCAGTACGAACAGGGAATGCTTAACATCGATATTGCTCAGTACACCTGCAGCATCATCAGGGTCAACGTTGGAGATGAATGCAGCATTCATCTTTAATGTGTTGTTAACCTTAGCCCAGTTTTCCAGAGCAATGTAAATAGCACGGGGACCCAGGTCGGAACCGCCGATACCGATCTGAACAACTGTAGTGAACTTTTCACCATCAGCGTTTGTGATTTCACCTGCATGAACCTTCTTTGCAAATGCAGCGATTCTGTCCTGCTGCTTTGTATAGAATTCACGCTTGTTAACACCGTCAGCCATTACATCATTGCCCAGCTGACCTCTGCACAGCTGGTGCAGAACCAGACGCTTTTCGCCTGTATTTACAACTTCACCGTTGTACAGTTCAGCGAACTTGCCGATCAGTTCCTGTTCATCAGCGAACTTCTGCAGCTTAGCAACGATTTCTTCGCTGACTGCCTTTGCGCCATAGTTATAAACAAGTCCTTCAGCCATCGGTACGCTGTATGTCTTAATACGAGCAGCACCGTTTTCGCCAGCCATCACAGCAGGAAGATCGACACGTTCAGCAGCTTCAACATCTTTCCAGGAAGCCAGAGTGTCAAGGTTATTCCAGTTTGTCATTTTGATTTTTCTCCTTCTGGTTTCTGAATTGCATTCAAAAAACAATCCATGCCTTTACCTGATATTTATTCTAATACTTTGATGCCATCAGTTCATCAAAAACATCTTGCTTTTGATATTTTCTTCACTGAATATCCTCTCATTTCCTGTAAATACCATGGATTACAGGAAATGATACGGGTCCTCCGAGGGAATGTATACCGTCTTCACCTCCGGTGCCATCACTGCAATCTTTTCACTGAAATCCTTCATCCCCAGCTCTTCCCAGTTGAAATGTCCGGCATTGAGACATGCACGGATCTTTCCCATCTGTACCGCATCACGGATATAGGAAAGAACTGTCCACTCAATGATCTCACCGGGCAGCAGCACCTGAATCCCCTGCTTTTCCATCTGTTCCATCAGGGACATGGCATAATCATGATAAGTTCCATCCTCACCAATACGTGAAGCCTCAAAAGCTTCCGGATACAGATGACCGGCAATGGCAATACGTGTCACAAGATCCGAACCTCTGCCAATATAGCGGATTCCGTTCATGCCGATGGTTTCCTTCATATGCCTTGCAAGATCTTCCACAGATGTTTCAGGAATATCGAATACCATCAATCCCACAATACCCGCATTCTTTTCAGGGCGATAATACTCTTCCCACCCCAGCAGCCGGATCACACCGGAAAAGATACTGTCAGGGTTATGGGCATGCATATGATCATGATCACGCCAGATGGTAATACCGGATTCTTCAATCAGCTTCTGCTTTTCCTTCTGTATGCTGTTATCAAAGGATCCTCTCCACTTCGGAAAGTCAGGAGTCTGATAATACAGCGGTTCATGCGTCACCAGCAGACTGCAGCCCTGCTCAGCAGCTTTCTTAATGACATTCCATGTCGGCACCAGTGATACGGCAATCCCGGTACATTCTGCTTCCGGATCTCCGCATTTGTATTCATCGCATCCTTTATATTCCTCACCAAGATCAGGATGGTAGGCAAGAATACGTTCAATCACTTCTCTGTTCTTCATAGATTCAATACCTCTACTTCCATTGTAATATTCAAAAATGAAAAAGGCAGAACCATTATGATTCCGCCTTGTCATCTGCTGTTAATTTCTTACAGATGGAGAACTCTTTCCTTGATTTCCTGTGTTCTGCCCTGATTCCAGAACTGTGTACCGATATAGCCGCATGTACGTCTTGCGACATTCATCTTGTCCTGATCAGTATTGCCGCAGTTGGGGCATTTCCAGAACAGCTTGCCATGCTCGGATTCCTTGATTTCAATCTCGCCATCATAACCGCATACCTGGCAATAGTCGCTCTTGGTATTCAGTTCTGCATACATGATTGTATTGTAGATATGCTTCATCAGAGCCATTACAGCCTGAATGTTGTTCTGCATATTCGGAACTTCTACATAGGAGATAGCACCGCCGGGAGAGAGCTTCTGGAACTTGGATTCCATTGTCAGCTTATCGAAGGCGTTGATTTCTTCACGAACATTGATGTGATAGCTGTTAGTGATGTAGTTGTAGTCTGTAACACCGGGGATACGTCCGAAACGATCCTGCAGGCACTTTGCAAACTTATATGTAGTGGATTCCATCGGTGTGCCGTATACGGAGAAGTCAATGTTTGTATCCTTCTTCCACTTTGCACATGCATCGTTGAGATGCTGCATCACTGCCATACCGAAGTCATTGCCCTTTTCGGAAGTATGAGATTCACCTGTCATGTAGCGTACGCATTCATACAGACCGCCATAACCCAAAGAGATTGTGGAGTAGCCGTTGTACAGCAGACGGTCGATCACTTCGCCCTTCTTCAGACGTGCAATCGCGCCATACTGCCACAGAATCGGAGCTACATCGGAAGGAGTACCCTTCAGACGTTCATGACGGATCATCAGTGCACGGTAGCACATTTCCAGACGTTCATCGAAGATCTTCCAGAAGTCTTCCATATTACCCTTGGAAGAGCATGCAATATCTACCAGATTGATTGTGACAACACCCTGGTTGAATCTGCCGTAGTACTTCTTCTGACCTTCGACATAGTTCTGTGCATCCGCCATGTTGCCGCAGCCGGCAGCTGTGAAACGATCGGGAGTCAGGAAGGAACGGCAGCCCATGCAGGGATATACATCGCCCTTATCCTGCTTCATGATCTTAGCGGAAATGTAGTCAGGCACCATTCTCTTTGCTGTACATTCAGCAGCCAGCTTTGTCAGATAGTAGTACTTGGAATCCTTATGAATGTTATCTTCATCCAGTGCATAGATCAGCTTCGGGAAAGCCGGAGTGATATATACACCCTTTTCATTCTTGACACCCTGCATTCTCTGCTTGAGCATTTCTTCAATGATCAGAGCCAGGTCATCTCTTGTCTGACCTTCTTCCACTTCATCCAGATACATGAATACAGTAACGAAGGGAGCCTGACCGTTTGTTGTCATCAGAGTGATGATCTGATACTGGATTGTCTGTACACCTGTCTTGATTTCTCTGCGTACACGTTCTTCCGCAACCTTGTTTACATGTGCTTCATCTACTTCAAGACCTGCCAGAGCAAATTCTTCCGCAACCTGCAGTCTGTGCTTCTTACGGGAGATTTCAACAAACGGAGCAAGATGCGCCAGTGTGATTGTCTGGCCGCCGTACTGGTTGGAAGCAACCTGGGCAATGATCTGTGTAGCTATATTGCATGCAGTCGCAAAGCTGTGCGGCTTTTCGATCATTGTATCTGTGATGACTGTACCGTTCTGCAGCATGTCTTCCAGATTCACCAGACAGCAGTTGTACATGGGCTGTGCAAAGTAGTCAGCATCATGGAAATGAATGATGCCCTTTTCATGTGCATCCAGAATATCTTCAGGAAGCAGGAATCTTCTTGTAATATCCTTGGATACTTCACCGGCCATATAGTCACGCTGTGTGCTGTTTACAGTCGGGTTCTTATTGGAGTTTTCCTGCTTGGCTTCTTCATTTGTTCTGCCTAACAGAGAAAGAATCTTTTCATCAGTTGTATTAGCCTTACGAACAATCGCACGCTCATAACGATAAGTGATGTAATTATGTGCCAGCTGGAAAGCCTGTTCACGCATCAGTTCGTTTTCAACCAGGTCCTGAATTTCCTCAACGGCAATAGCACGTCTTGTTTCAAGACATTCGTCCATAACCGCATCAGTGATTCTGCGGATCTGCGCTTCAGTAATTCTCTTATCATGCTGTGTAGCCTGATTTGCCTTGCGGATCGCATTCTCAATCTTTGTGACATTGAATACTACTTCTTCACCGCTTCTTTTGATTACCTGCATATGTCGTCTCCTTTTCCTTATTATCCATCTTCTTCGACAGGCATAAATTCATGCTTGCCATCACGCCTCTGACCACATATTATGGTCTAGGCAAGATAAATTCAATTGATGTGCAATGATTAGTTGGAAATCCAACTATTTTTTATTGCTCACAAATAATAAGAGATAAAAAAATCTAAATCTAGATATTGACATACATTCTTTACTCTCTTTTTCCATGAAAATTACCTGTAATGAAATGAAAAAGACTTTTCTTTCAGTGTCATAAACATTGACCGCAGTTCAGTTGTGAAAGCTTTTTGTGCTCTTATCAAGCTACCTGCTTTTCAGTGTGTACCGCCCACAGATCACAGGATGCACGCTATAATAGACAGGCATGGAGGAAAAAGAAAATGCTGCCGAAAGAAATGTATATTGAAAACCGCCGTCGTCTGGCTGAATCCATGAAGGATCATTCCATCTGCTTGATTCACAGCGGTCTTGAAAAGGAATACTCTCATGATGAGTGCTATCTGTTTGAACCCTACCGCAACTTTCTGTATCTGACCGGATATGATCGTCCGGGAAGCATTCTGCTGATTGAAAAGCACGCAGATGGAAAGACAGGTGAAACTCTGTTTGTACCGGTACCTACTGCTCTGGAACAGAGATGGTCCGGCATCAAGTTCAACGGCGCGGAAATCCGCGATCGTTCTGGTATTGCCCGTATCGCTGACATCAATACATTCGATAATTATATTTCACGTCTGATGAGCAATGGTGTGATTCAGGATGTCTATATTGATCTGGAAAAAAGAAGAGTTACAAGTGCCCCTAACGGCATTGAACAAACACTGGAAAAGCTGAGAAGTGCATACCCCTATATCACTGTACATAACGTATTTGCGACTGTCGCAAAGATGAGAACCATCAAGTGCGAAGCTGAAATCGAAGCACATCGCAAGGCTGTGGAAATCACAGAACTCGGTGTCAGAAACATGCTGAGAAACATGAAGCCCGGCATGTATGAATATGAAATCGAAGCCTACTATGACTTTGTTCTGAAGTCTCATGGCGTTAAGGCTCCCGCCTTCCACACCATCGCCGCAGCCGGTCAGAATGCCAACTACATGCACTACAGTGCCAACAACACAAAGACAGAAGACGGTCAGATGATCCTCTTTGATCTGGGTGCACGTTATGAATACTATTGTGCCGATGTATCCCGTACCTATCCGATCAACGGCAAGTTCACAGAACGTCAGAAGCAGCTGTACACTGTTGTACTCAATGGCCTGAAGGCCGCAGAAGCAGCCGCCAAGCCCGGTGTGGTAAAGGATGAACTGCAGCTCATCTCCCGCCGTGTCATGGCTGAGGAGCTCGTAAAGATCGGCAAGATCGAAAAAACCGAGGATATCTCCAAGTACTACATGCATGGTTCCGGTCATAACATCGGTCTGGACACACACGATCCTGGTGACATCAATCTGATTCTGGAAAAGGATCTGATGTTCACACTGGAACCCGGTCTCTACTTCGATGATGAACAGATCGGTATCCGTATCGAAGATACTCTGCTTGTAACCGAAGACGGTGTCGATATTCTCTCTGCTTCCATCCCTAAGGAAATCGAAGATATCGAAGCTTACATGGCTGGTAAATAAGCATTCTCTGAGGCGACTCTGTCGCCTCTTTTCTTTATGCCTGAAAACAGAAAAAAGAGGAAACCCTCGCGGATTTCCTCTCATCAGTTTCAGAATCTGAATTACTTAGCTTCTGCGCTGATTGTGTTAGCAGCTGTACGGCCGGAAACGAAGATTTCGACGATCGCATTACCACCCAGACGGTTACCAGCGTGGATACCACCAGTTACCTCACCAGCTGCATACAGACCGGGGATGACA
>JAZUHS010000138.1:0-11804 GCA_045641845.1 Bulleidia sp.
GAATTTCTTACTTCTTGATGAGCAGGGATTCGCCTGTCATATCAGCAGGCTTTTCGATGTTCATGATTTCGAGCAGTGTCGGAACGATATCGCACAGACGGCCGCCTTCCTTCAGAGTATAAGCTTCATCATAGTTAACGAGGATGAAGGGTACCTGGTTGGAAGTATGAGCTGTATGAGGCTGGTTAGTTTCATAGTTAACCATCTGTTCAGCATTACCGTGGTCAGCGCAGATGAACATAACACCGCCGACTTCCTTAACAGCTTCAACAGCAGAACCTACACATGCATCAACTGTTTCAACAGCCTTGACTGCTGCCGGGATGACACCTGTATGACCTACCATGTCAGGGTTAGCGAAGTTGATGATGATTACATCGTACTTATCGGAACGGATTGCTTCATTCAGCTTAACGCTTACTTCAGGAGCACTCATTTCAGGCTTCAGATCATATGTAGCAACTGCAGGAGAGTTAACCAGGATACGATCTTCACCTTCATTCAGAGCTTCCAGACCGCCATTGAAGAAGAATGTTACATGAGCATACTTTTCTGTTTCAGCAAGTCTGAGCTGCTTCAGGCCCTTAGCTGCCAGCAGTTCACCGAATGTGTTTGTAATTTCAACCTTCTTGAAGGCAACGAACTTGTTGGGAATTGTTTCTTCATAGTCCTTGAAGCAGACATATGTCAGAGGCATATAGCCATTTGCTCTCTTGAGGGACTTGATGGACTTGGAATCTTCTGCTGTGCCGTTTGCTGCCGCAATATCTTCATCCTTGAAGCAGAATGCTCTTGTGATTTCTCTTGCACGGTCAGGACGGAAATTGAAGAAGATTACAGAGTCATTAGGCTTAACCAGAGATACCGGTGTGCCGTCTTCCTTGACAATAACAGTAGGCTTTACGAATTCATCTGTAACGCCATTGTCATAGGATTCCTGCATAGCCTGGATGCAGTCAGTTGCCTGAACACCTGTACCAAGTACGAGGGAATCGTAAGCAAGCTGAATACGATCATAGTTGTTATCACGGTCCATTGCATAGTAGCGGCCGGACAGGGATGCAACAGTACCAACACCGATTTCCTGAGCCTTAGCTACGAGAGCTTCGAGGTAGCCCTTGCCGGATGCAGGCGGTGTGTCACGTCCATCGAAGAACGGATGCAGGTAAACTCTGTCCAGACCTTCTCTCTTGCACATTTCGAGCAGAGCATAGAGGTGAGTGATGTGGCTGTGTACGCCGCCATCGGATAACAGACCCCAGATGTGCAGATCGGAATTGTTTTCCTTGCAGTTATTGATAGCACGGAGCAGTTCTTCATTCTGGAAGAATACGCCGTCCTGAATATACTTTGTGATCAGTGTCAGATCCTGGTAGATAATACGTCCGCCACCCATGTTCATATGGCCGACTTCGGAGTTACCCATCTGGCCATCGGGCAGACCGACGAACAGACCGGAAGCGTTACCCTTCTGGTAAGGATATTCCTTCATCAGCTGATCCATAACGGGTGTCTTTGCCATGGCAATTGCATTACCCACAGGATTTTCGGAAATTCCATAACCATCGAGAATCATTAATACAACAGGTTTAGTCATTTTTTTCTCCTTTTAGTACTCATCGATTGATAAGATTTTAACATTTAATACTTATGAATAAAATCATTTCCTGCAGAACTTGTTCTGTTCTGCATCGTACTGATAGCCAACGGCAGCGAGCTTTTCGACAATCGCATTCACATCTGTATCCAGGCCTTCACCAAGGTCCTCCAGACTGGAATAATTGTCACGCAGCTGCGTGTTGACATAGCTTAACAGCATGATCGGATCGTTCGGAATCATATGTTGCCTCCATTCTTCAATCGACTGCAAGCAGTTCCCTTCGGAACGCTTTTCTGAATGTATTATAGCAAACCACAGCCATTATGAACTAAGCCAATACTCAGAAAAGAAAAAGACAACGGACATCATTTTGTCCATTGTCCCGGTTTCATTCTCAGCCAAGCTGGTCCAGTTTTTCGTTGAGCAGTTCAACGCACTTTTCGTTGGCACGGATCAGATCGAGAAGATCCTTTTCACCTTCAGCCGCAGAACCGAATTCCCTGCTGTTGTAGTACATTCTACCCAGCTTTTCATACTGCTTTGCCAGTTCTCTGGATGTATGGCCGATTTCAGAGCGAATCTCCGCCTTCTTCTTTTCAGCCTCAAGCATATTGAGAACGGAATTGCCTGTTTCCTTTGCTGTCTTGACTGCCTTATCAGCAGCGTCGCTGAAGATTCTGACGATTTCATCCTTGTTGAATCCGCTGTTATTGTTTTCTGTCATTTCTATTTCTCCTTTACGGTCTTCTGATCAGACCAAGAATCAGATCTCTGATTTCATCGTTCTCTGCTTCACCATTGCGAACCAGAGCTGCGATGCCGCTGATCATAACCTCAGCGACATATACAGGCTTCTCAATGTAGATATTGCCTTCTCTTGTACCTTCTTCCAGAAGAAGAACAAGTCCTTCTGCCGAAGCCTTTTCAGCTTCTTCTACAGAACGTGCACGCAGGACAGTCAGATCGACCTCACTGCCGTTTACCTGATCATTCAGCTTACGGAAGGAATTCACGCAGTTTTCGATATACTGCTTCAGCCTTTCATCAAAACCGGGCTGATCCATAGCCTCCATCATCATTTCACTGAAAACCTTGTTGTACTTTTCACTGATTGCTTCAATCACATCTTCCTTGGACTTGAAGTAGTAATAGAACAGACCCTTGGCAACATTGAGTTCCTTAACGATGGAATTCACTGTTGTTTCCACGATTCCGTTTTCCTTGAACAGCTTCTCCGCAGCATCGATGAATTCCTGCTTGCGCTGCTCTGTATCCTTGTTTTCCTGCATACCGGTTCACCTCCTCGGCTATGAATATAGCACTGACTGACCGCCAGTCAATAGCACTTAATGACAACTTAAGAATTCCCGCAGAACAACCGTAATTTCTTAAGAAATGCAATCTATGGTACACTAGGAACATGAAACTGACATGTCCTGTATGCGGTCAGCCGCTGACCCGCATTGAACGCAGTGCCGTATGTCCGAAACGTCACAGCTTCGATTATGCAAAGAGCGGTTATCTGAATCTGCTTCTGAAACAGAGTGTTGCCCATGGCGATAACCCTGAGATGGTAAAAGCACGTACGAACTTTCTGAATACCGGTGCCTATTCATTCCTCAAGCAGCGTCTGTGTGAAATTACTGCAGAAGAACGTGCTGAAGTTCTGGCGGACCTGGGATGTGGTGAAGGCTACTATACGGAAGGCATGTGTGCGGATGAGAAATATGGCTTTGACTTAAGCAAGGATGCCCTGAAACATGCGGCCAGGTATGATCGCAGCACTTCCTATGCCGTCAGCTCCATCTTTCACCTTCCCCTTGCGGATGCTTCTGTCGATACATGTGTCACCTGCTTTGCTCCGGTTGCGGACGAGGAGATCCGCCGTGTCCTGAAACAGAACGGACGCTTTATCCTGGTGCTGCCGGCAAAGAGGCATCTGTTTGAACTGAAGGAACTGCTTTACGATACGCCTTACGAGAACAGCGAAGAGGAAACTCAAACCGGTCTGGCTTTGGAAAGAGAAGAGCATATTGAACAGGTCTTCACTGCTGAAAAGTCTGCCCTGCCGGATCTCTTCATGATGACACCCTATGCCTATCACACTCCTGAAGAGGCAAAGAACAGACTGCTGTCTGCGGAAAGAATGGATATCACTGCTTCCTTTGTGATCCGTATCTACCGCAAGAAGTAAACGCTGAGTGCACATAAAAACATGGTCGTATTCTTTTCTGGAACATGACCATGTTTTTTCTTACTTCTTTTTCTTTTCCGCTGCGCGCTTGTCGTTGATGATCTTGACTTCCTTTGCGGTAATCTCAGTCACACCGTTTTCTCTTGCCCAGTCAGCACATCCATTCAGTACTGTCTTCAAGAACGGACGCGGTACCTTTACGAAGTTCTTCAGCGCATCATCTGTAAAGTGAATATTCGGATCGATGCGGTCTGCCGCATAGCGAATGGATTCAAGATCCACTTCCTTCGGTGCCGGAATCGGTTCGGCAATCGGCTTCTTCAGACGCGGGAACTGCGTATACCAGAAGTTAGTGGAATCTCTGTAGCCATAGTCGACAGGCACAGGCGGGAAATCATGACTGGTCACACCGTTGACAATGGCATTGTAGTACTGTTCCTTCATCAGAATCCTGTCGATATACAGAACAAAATGACATCCGTACTTGGAAGTAACACCGTTGAAGTCATTATAGGGACCGGGATGACCGTCATCGATATCTTCCACTCTGAAACGCTCGGCATGTTCAAGTTCACGTGCCCATGTGCATTCAATGACCTGGAAGGATTCCGCAATAACTTCCGGTCTTGCCGGATCATCAGGATCCGCCTGTCCCTTTTCCATGTGGAACAGCAGCGGTTCACTCATCTTTTCCTTGGAAGGACCGGGGAAGCCAAGTCTTACTGCTTCCTTGAATGCCTTCTTGTCATCCGGAATAAAGTTCAGGGCACACTTGCCATTACGGAGAATATTCATCGCCGTATTGGAAGTATTGCGGCATTCCAGTACCATTGCATATCTGCTCTTGCCGGCAATATAGTACGGAAAACACAGCGAATAGGAGCCGATGTTCAGACTGCCGTCTTCATTGACTGTGGAAACACAGACTGTAGGCATCGGGAAAAACAGTGAGGTCTGATAGAAATTATCTACAACTCTCAAATCCTTGAATGAACTCATGTATATACCTTCTTTCTGTATGATTCAGAAAATGCTTAACTACTGTCATTATACGCATGAGCTTTCTTTCCTTTTCCTGCAATCACTGTTTCATCCACATTATGAATGAAACGAAGAAAAAGGTTCTGTCTCATCACTGAAACAGAACCTGATACTGTAAATTATCCAAGATACTTTTCGAACCAGCCTGCGATTTCACGCAGTCTTCTGATTCTGTGCTTCGGCTTGCCGACGCGGGAGAGACCATGGCTTTCACCCTCGAAGACAACCATACGGGAAGGTACACCGAAGTACTTCATTGCCGTAAACATCTGTGCACCTTGTTCAATCATGCAGTTGTAGTCAACTAAAGAATGGATGAACAGAATCGGTGTCTTGGCATTGCATGCATACTTGATCGGAGATGCATTCCACATTGCGACAGGATCTGTCCAGGGATCTGTACCCATTTCATTCTTGTCGAAGGTTGTACCGATTTCACTTGTACCGAAGTCAGAAAGCCAGTTGGAAATGGAACGCTGGGAAGCAATTGCTGCGAAGCGATCCGTATGACCTACCAGCCAGTTGCACATGAAGCCGCCGTAGCTGCCGCCGCATGCCGCAAGCTTTGTCTTGTCAATGTTCGGATAGAGCTCAAGAATACCATCCAGATAGTCCATCAGATCTTCATAGTCAATGGTGCCGTACTTACCGCGCAGATCACCGAAAGCTTCACCATAGCCATCACCACCGCGGGGATTGCACAGAATCACGAACATACCCTTGCCTGCCAGAGCCTGCATTTCATGAACCATGACGCGGCCATAAGCAGCACGAGGACCGCCATGGATTTCCAGAACAGCCGGATATGTCTTTTCATGATCATAGTTGTAAGGCTTCAGTACCCATCCTTCAATGGGATCGCCATTGCGGTTGAGAATCGTATGAGGAATTGTAACGGATACTTCCTTTTCAGCTAACAGAGCTGCATTAGGATCATATACTGTTTCACCATTCATGCAGACAATGCTCAGTCCATCCTGAGGCATTTCCACGGAGACAGTACCCTTTTCATCCTTGTCGAAGCAGATGATTGTACCTTCACCGCCGCTCTGTACTTCTGTAATGACATTATCCTTACTATAACGGTACAGACTTGTATGGTAGTGTGTCATCGCTGTGAAATAGACATCATCGCCTTCAGACATGAACATGGTTCCGCCCGGACGCAGGCAGTCCGTTGTCGGATTGCCGCCGAAGGAGAACTCTTCTGTATTCTTTCTGACCTGTGCATATTCACCTGTTGCAGGATCTGCACAGTACCAGTCAGGCAGCTGACCATTGCCCCATGTCTTCATATCGGAGCCAAGGAACAGCAGATCATCTTTGCGGAATGCCACACATCTGACAGACAGCTGATTGTCACCTACGATTTCCACAGTTTCCTTTGTTTCCGCATCATAGACACAAAGCATGGAATAACGGGCAGCGACGGGCTTGCGGACAGAGGCAATGTAGGCAATTCTGGAACCCTGTACAGTAAAGAAGCCTACATCGACAGTATTATCTGTAATTGCTTCCAGAGATCCATCCTTTTCATTGTAGAAATACAGACCGTTGTGGAAGCCTGCAATATAACCAAGACCATTGGACCAGAACGGAACTTCTTCCAGAACATGGTAATCCTTTTCTTCTTCAGCCGCTTCCTTATCTGTTTCCGGATCCACACGATTGAGATCATCTTCGATCTTGACCAGATACAAAGCATCCGCAAACTTACGGATACCGATGACATTGCGGTTAATGGAGAAAGCAGGTCTTGCTTCACCGCCATTGACATTCAGACGATAGAAAACAGACTTTTCTTCCAGTTTGCCGGGAACATCTTCATCCTTGCGTTCTGTCTGCAGCAGAACAGTTTCATCATCATCCCATACAGCACTTCTGTGATTTGCTGTATATGTCAGCTGACGTACCTTTCTGCTTTCTCTGTCGAGTACGAATAATCTGGTGTTGTTTACGTTCTTCTTCAGTTCGGGTTCGATCTGATTGAAGATGGCGTGAGTGCCTGAAGCATTCAATGCAATGCCGTTCAGACAGCGGATATCAGCGATATCCTCAATAACAAAAGCCTTTTTCATTGCTTTTCTCCTTTCAGTATCTCCAGCTCTGGGCTGTATTACTTTCTGACAAAACCTTCCTTGCGGGCAACTTCTCCTACAGCTTCCGCAATCGCCGGTACAACTCTTTCATCAAAGGGTGAAACGATAATGTGATCTGTATTCAGTTCTTCTATCGGCATCAGATCAGCGATGGCATTGCTTGCAGCCAGCTTCATGCCTTCCGTGATACGGGTAGCCTTAGCATCCAGAGCCCCGCGGAATAATCCCGGGAAAGCCAGCAGATTATTGACCTGGTTGGGATGATCACTGCGACCTGTACCAACAATCCAGGCACCGGCAGCCTTGGCATCATCATAGCTGATTTCGGATTCCGGATTCGCCATCGGGAAGACCATATTCTTCTCATTCATGGACTGCACCATTTCCTTTGTGACAAGACGAGGAGCACTGACACCGATGAAGATATCCGCACCAACCATTGCTTCCGCAAGAGATGCATAGTGCTGATGGTCCAGATTGACGTACTGCAGCAGTTCCATCTTCAGAGAGTTGTATCCTTCGCAATGATCAGGATCCAGACAGCCATCGATATCGAAGGCATAGATTCTTGTAAAGCCGTAGCTGTACAGCATGCGGATAATGGAAGAACCGGCAGCACCGCAGCCGCTGATGACAACCTTCATATCCTTCGGCTCAGCCTTTCTCAGTTTCATGCAGTTGATCAGCGCTGCCAGAATGACAATTGCCGTACCATGCTGGTCATCATGAAAGACAGGAATCGGACATTCCTCAATCAGTCTTCTTTCAATCTCCACGCAGCGGGGAGCACTGATGTCTTCCAGATTGATCGCGCCGAAACCGGGCGCAATCGCCTTTACGATCGAAACGATTTCATCTACATCCTTTGTATTCAGGCAGATCGGCCAGGAGTCAATATTGGCAAAACGCTTCATCAGCAGTGACTTGCCTTCCATAACAGGAAGAGCAGCTTCCGGACCGATATCACCAAGGCCCAGTACTGCTGTACCATCTGTAACAACTGCAACTGTATTGCCGCGGAATGTGTACTTGTAGGAATTCTCCGGATCCTTTGCAATTTCAATGCAGGGCTGTGCAACCCCGGGTGTATAGGCAAGACTCAGATCCTTTGCGTCTCTGGTATTCACCTTGGACTGAATCGAAAGCTTGCCATGATGTTCCTCATGGAACTTCAGCGCATCATCATAAACACTCATTCTGTTTCTCCTGTATACTGCATTTCATCCATGCATCTGATTCCTTCTGTTTCCAGCATGCGGGCAAAGATGCCTTTGCCTTCCACCAGTGTATGACTGAAGGTACCGTCATAAATACCATTGCAGCCGCAGGAAGGACTCTTTGCCTTCAGCACTGCCAATGTGCATTCATGTTCACGACAGATTGCCAGCGCCTTTTCAGCACCGCGTACAAACTGTTCCGTCACATCTTTACCTTCTGTATTCACAACCCTGTCACCAAGGATTTCACTGCAGGCGCGAGGTGTCGGAAGACCGCCGAGCTGTTCGGGACATACCGCAACTGCTTTACCATCTTCATACAGTTTTCTGACTTGTTCACAACAGTTATTGCCGCCGCTGTATTTGCAGTTGATGCCTGCAAGACATGCACTGATCAGAATCATAAGCACTTCTCCTGATGCTTCTTTCACCAGAAAGCATCTTTTTCTTACATGCGGATATTCTACCACGCAGTAAAGGAGAGCGTCATATCATTGACACCCTCCTCATGGTTTATTTCAGAAGCTTTTTCGCAGCCTGAATGGCATCCAGCTTCTCCTGCTGAATCGTACGATATTCCCTGCCATCAAAACACAGCGTTCGGATTACATCCTGATAGACCTGCCCGCGTCGACGGAAGCCTTCGATCATCCGCATTTCCTCCTGCGTCACATTGCACATCGGCAGTTCGCTGCCATTGTCACTGAAGCCTGTGATTTCATTCATATCAACATGAAAGAATCTGCAGCATTCCATGAGCACACTGTACGGTACTGCATAAATACCATTCTCATAGCGGCTGAAACTTCCTGCTGATAATTCCAGTACTTCCTCCATATTCTGCAGAGTCAGCTTCCGGCTTAACCGCATACGTCTGAGATTTCTGCCGATCTTACGGCAGATATTCTTTTCCATATCGTTCATTACGTTAATATCCGTCCTGCAAATACTGTAACAGATGTGCCTATATGTCGCTCATTCATCAGATGACTCGCACAACAATTTGCAATCTCAGCATGAGAGTGCTAATATGTTTTGGCAGTCATATACAAAGAGTGCTAAAGGAGGTACTGTCATATGGCAAAGAAACAATTCAAAGCTGAGTCCAAGCGTCTGCTTGAACTGATGATCAATTCCATTTATACAAACCAGGAAATCTTCCTCAGAGAACTGATTTCCAATGCCAGCGATGCTCTGGATAAGCGTCATTACCTTGGTGTAACAAATGCTGCCAAGATGGTGAATGCTTCCGATCTGACAATCACAATCGAACTGCATCGTGATACACGTCAGCTCGTTATTGAAGATACAGGTATCGGTATGGATGCCGAAGAACTGGAAAGAAATCTTGGCACAATCGCAAAGTCCGGCAGTGCGGAATTCCGCAAGCAGCTTGACTCTGCTCAGGATAACATCGACATCATCGGCCAGTTCGGTGTCGGCTTCTATTCTGCCTTCATGGTAGCTAAGCGTATCTTCGTAGAATCCCGTTCCGCTAAGTGTGATCAGGCTTACAGCTGGAGTTCTTCCGGTGAAGACGGATATGTCATTTCCGAAATCGACAAGTCCACAGTAGGTACACGTATCACTTTGGATCTGAAGGATGATACAGAAGATGAAAAGTATTCCGATTATCTGGAAGAATACAAGATCAGAGAACTGATCAAGAAGTATTCCGACTATGTAAGATATCCGATCCAGATGGAAGTCACAAAGCATATCCCTGATCCTACTGACGATACAAAGACAATCGCGTCTAAGGAAATGCAGACACTCAATTCCATGACTCCGATCTGGAAGAGAAACAAGAAGGACATCAAGAATGAAGAGTATCATGAATTCTACAAGTCCAAGTTCGATGACTGGGAGGATCCTCAGAAGGTTGTACACTACACAGTAGAAGGTACAATCAGCTATACAGCTCTGCTCTTCATCCCGTCCAAGACACCTTACAACTTCTACTACCAGGATTATGAACCCGGTCTGCAGCTGTACTGCCGCGGCGTCTTCATTATGGATAAGGTCAATGACCTGCTTCCCGACCACTACCGTTTTGTAAAGGGTATTATCGACAGTGATGATCTCAACCTGAATATCTCCCGTGAAATTCTGCAGCAGGACAGACAGGTCAAGGCTATGGCCAAGTCTGTTGAAAAGAAGATTCAGGCTGCGCTGGAAGATATGCTGAAGAATGATCGTGAAGGTTATGAAAAGTTCTTCGACAACTTCGGTCTGAACCTGAAGTTCGGTATTTACAAGGACTACGGCATCAACAAGGAAAAGCTGCAGGATCTGATTCTGTTCCGTTCTTCCAAGGAAGGTAAGTATGTCACTTTGAAGGAATACACAGAACGTATGCCTGAAGATCAGAAGAGCATCTACTATGCCTGCGGTTCCTCCGCTGCAGATATCGAACGTCTGCCTGCAATCGGCAAGGTCAAGGCCAAGGGTTACGAAGTGCTTTACTTCCTGGATGAACGTGATGAATTCGTTGCTTCCATCATGCAGACATATGGTGAAACTCCCTTCCAGTCTGTAAACAAGGGTGACCTCGATCTTGATACAGAAGACGAAAAGAAGGAAAAGGAAGAAAAGACAGAAGCAAATAAGGACATGCTTACAGCACTCAAGGATGCGCTTGGCGCCAAGGTCAAGGATGTACGCCTGTCTTCCCGTCTGACAGATGATCCTGTCTGCATCATTGCGGATGAAGGTGTATCTCTGGAAATGGAAAAGTATCTGTCTCAGGATCCTAACAATCAGGGTCTCAAGGCAGCCAAGATTCTGGAAATCAATCCTGATCATCCGATCTTTGCAAAGCTGCAGCGTGTATACGCTGATGACAAGGATGCCGTTAATGATTATGCAGAGATTCTGCTGAATCAGGCACTGATCATCCAGGGTCTGCCGATTGATGATCCTGCGGCTTATGCCAAGAAGGTTACAGAACTCCTGCTTAAGGCTTAACCATACATCCAAGGTTTCAGCGCCATGCTGAAGCCTTTTTCATACATACGAAAACAGCGGATATGCCCACACTCAGGAATATCCGCTGTTCATTTTTCATCAGGAAAGTCTTACGTGCGCAATGCCGGGCAGAGCTGTAATCTGACTGATAACACTGTCCGGTTCCATATCCTTTGCGGAGGAAAGAACCACAACCATCTGTACCCCGCCCTCTTTATCAGGATCAGCCTGCAGCTTAGCCTTCAGTACCGAGCAGCCGATGCGGTCGAATTCATCCATGATACTGCGTATGGAAGCTGCTTCCGTCACATCTATCACAAGCCCCATGTTGACTCGAAGATCGCCAATATAGGAAGAATGACGGAACATCAGCTGTACGGCAATGACTGTTGCCGCTGCTGCTGCACCCACACCATAAAGACCGGTACCGATTGCCATACCGGTAGCTGCTGTTGCCCAGATGCCTGCCGCAGTTGTCAGACCCTGCACTGTATCATTTCTGACGAAGATAATGCCTGCGCCAAGGAAGCCGATACCGGAAACAACCGATGCAGCGACTCGTGATGCGTCTGATTTCATACCGTCAAATCCATATAGGGAAACAATGGTGAATACTGCACTGGCCATGGCGACGATGCAGTGTGTACGTACACCTGCGACCTTAGAACGGTTATGACGTTCATAGC
>JAZUHS010000139.1:0-4571 GCA_045641845.1 Bulleidia sp.
AGACGCTGCTTCTGACCGCCCGAGAAGTTGGCACCGCCCTGTTCCACACGGCTTTGATAGCCATCTTCCTTGCGCTCGATGAATTCATCTGCACAGGCAAGATGACATGCATCCATAGCTTCTTCCAAAGTTGCATCCTGCTTGCCCCATCGTAAGTTCTCCAGCACTGTACCGGAGAAGAGCACATTGCTCTGCAGGACAACGGATACGTTGTTTCGCAATGTTTCGATATCATAGTCCTTTACATTGACACCGCCGACTCTGACGGCACCTTCCTTAGCATCATAAAGACGTGAGATCAAAGAGATCAGAGTACTCTTGCCGGAACCGGTGCCGCCGATCATGCCGATGGTTTCACCGGATCTAATCGAAAGATTGATGTCATTGAGAACATTGTCACCTGTACCGGAAGAATAGCTGAAGGAAACATGATCAAAGTCAATGGATCCATCGTTTACTTCCTTTACCGGATCAGCACAGTTGACGATGTCAGGTTCTTCATTCAGCACGGCTGCTACACGCTTGGCACCGGCTGTGGAAATGGAGATCATGACAAAGACCATGGACAGCATCATTAAGGACATCATGATGTTCATGATATAGGACATCAGGGATGTCAGATTGCCGGTAGTAAGTGTACCTGCAGTGATCTGATGCGCACCGAACCAGGACATGGCAATGATGCAGGCATAGACTGTAAGCATCATGATCGGGTTGTTGAAGACAACAATTCCCTCTGCCTTTTCAAACATTCTGCGAATATTGTTAGCAGCTGCAGTAAACTTTTCTGTTTCATAGTCCTCACGAACAAATGACTTTACAACACGGGAAGCAGATACGTTTTCCTGTACAGAACCGTTCAGTTCATCGTACTTTTCAAATGTTGCTGAGAAATACTTTGTCGCACGGGTCAGAATCATGATCAGGAAGAAGCTCAGGAATATGACTGCAACCACAAAGATCATGGACATGGACGGTGAAATCGAGAAGCACATGAATACGGAACAGATCAGCATCAGCGGCGGTCTGACCGCAATTCTGATCAGCATCATATAGGAGTTCTGCACGTTGGATACATCCGTTGTCATACGAGTGATCAGACCTGCAGTTGAGTATTTATCGATATTGGAGAATGAGTAGTCCTGAATCTTTCTGTACATAGCATCACGTACATTGGCCGCAAAGCCTGTACATGCGATTGCCGCAAACTTGCCGGATAAGAAGCCGCAGGCAAGTGAGCAGAAAGCCAGTACCAGCATGAGAAGACCATAGCCCCATACTGCCTTGAGATTGCCGGCCTGAATGCCTTTGTCAATCAGGGAAGCAGTCACAAAGGGAATCAGTACTTCCATCAGTACTTCCAGAGCTGTGCATAACGGTGTCAGCAGTGATTCCTTTTTGTACTTGCCGATACACTTAGCCAGCGTTGAGAGTGTATTCATAGAGTCCCTCCTTTCATGGATTCCTTTTCATCATTTCTTAACAGATGATCATAAAGACGATCCAGCAGTCCCTCGAGCGCTTCCTTTTCCTCAGCTGTATAGATCGAGCTGAAGGAAGCTTCCATACTGCAGATATGTGCACGTGATACTTCACACAGTGCAAGTCCTTCCTTTGTCAGTGTTACATTCTTTACACGTCTGTCTTCAGGAACAGTCCATCTTTGAACATATCCTTTTTCTTCCAGACGCGCACAGATACCGGCAACGGTAGCCTGTGATAGATTCATATGCTTTTCCAGTTCTTTCAGTGTTCTTGTATATCCATCACTGTGCATCAGAGTAATCATGATGTGATGCTGAGAAAAAGTCAGATCAATAGCCTGCATCTGCCGATTGGCATCCTTTTCCATCAGTTCACTGATTTTCTTGAGACGATAGCCGATGTCCATATCATCACCTCCGTATGCGGATTATAGCAGATCAAACGCACGCATTCAAACGCATGCTGTTGATTTCACTGAAAATTCAGACTGCCATCAGACAGTCTGAAATCACTGATCCGCAATGTAGGCCATCGCACCGGTAAACATATATTCCGTTACATCATCGACCTTAATCAGCATCGGAATACAGTCAGGACGAATGAAACGTCCGATCTCTGTCGTCAGTTCTCCCATATCCGGAACCATGTCGCAATAGATGCCTACTGCTTCCGGATCAATCGAAGCAATCATGGCGGTCAGATATCCGGATACCAGTTCCAGCGATCCTTCCGGTGTACGTGCCAGTTCACTTGGATCATCACTCCAGTGCAAAGCTTTTACAAGAAACTGCATCTCGCCGGCAATATGATTGCGGCCCTGATTGAGCTTGCCGTCAATGATTGTTCCTGTTCCGCAGATTCTTGCCGCATGGGGATGGAAATAGAAGATCAGATTTCTGTATTTCCCCTGCATGCGATAGAAACCTAAAGCCATGGCATTGGCATCATTGATGAATACAACCGGAATACCATACTTTCTTGTAAAAGCACGATCTGCATCAATATCCAGAAGACCTGCTTCATGGAAGGTCAGTCTTCCCTCTTTTACTACACCTGGTGTTGCGATGCAGATGCGGTCAACAGAAGTACGTGAAAGAACAACGTCAATGATGTCTTCAATATCACGCATGTTATAGGTACTCTTGCGGATACGGTCTTCCATCTCCACGACACCATTGTGATAGACACGATAGCTGAACTGTCTGCCTCTGAATTCCGAGATTACAGCGATCACCAGAACTCTTCCTTCCATCTTTACCGCACTGATGCTGTGATCATTGTGATGCATGGAATTCTTCTTTTTCTGATCAATGCCGGTACGGATGTAGCTGAACATACCATCGACGTCATAGCTGCCGAAGATGCGTGCAGGAATCTTCAGTACAAGTGAATCCTTAAGAATATCGCGTACACGGTCATGCACATAGGCAATCTGCGGCGCAAGCATGACAACATCGCTTTCAAAGCCATGTTCATAGAGACGGTTATAGGAGACCGCACGGAATTCCCAGCCGGTTTCATTGAAGACAGCAGCACGATTGAGCTTATCCGCAAAGAACGAGGAAGTCAGAGCACTGGAACAGCATAAGGCAATCTTCAGTTTCTTATGATCTTCCATCTTGCGAAGAGCAGTGATCATTTCCTCAAACAGTTCCTTCGCATGCGGGAGTTCCTTGAATTCAAAGTGCAGATAGAAGCTTTCCTCTTCCCTGCCTGTTTCCATGATTTTCAGTTCCACAATCACTCCCGAAAGATTCCGTGAGATTGTCGCAACGTCAACAAAAGATGCAGAAGCCTCTGCATATTCCGTACGGACAATGATCGTACGGTGAGCATCTTCTGTATCAATCAGTTCATAGCCGGGATCCTTCTGCTTCAGAATCCACTCTCTGTATTCTTCAAGTTCTTCGATGTACATAACTGTTCCTGCATATATTCTACTGTATTGCCTGTCCGGTTTCTGCCTGCATCAGTATGCAAGTGATTCGTATGCCGAATGATCATGAAAATCGTGAAAAAACGTGTCCACTGCAAAGGACACGTTACGTCATTGCTTTGATTCTGGATTACAGCATGAACTCAACGCCATCGCCGTCATTGATCAGATCCAGCATGCGCATTTCACCTTCCGCAAGATGACCGACCAGGTTTCTTGTGCCGTCATTCTTGATCGGAAGTCTTGCAATCTGCACTTCACCGGCATAGTGATCGTAGTTTTCGTTGACGATCAGGACACTGCCCGGCGCAAACTCTGCACAATCACTTGTACGTGCCGGCAGCGGACGGAGTGAAGGAATCATACGGCCGAAGCGGGAACGCCAGATCCATTCGGAACTGTCACCTACATCGACATGCGGGAAGAAGTCAAACAGTACCTTCTTTTCGTTTTCATTGATATCATCAGCCAGTTCAATACGCAGACGCTTGCACTTTTTAAAGGTTTCAAGATCAGCACCGAAGGCACGGAAGATTTCCGCAATCGGAGATTCCTCAATGTTTCTTGCAGGCTTCAGCGCATTCTGCATACCCTGAAATTCTTCTTCGCTGGCATAGGCATTGCCGACCATAACAACATCGACATTGCCGGTCGCAAGCATGATTCTTGTCTGCAGATCCATCGGCAGATCTCTTAAGCATTCCACTGTCGGCAGACCATCCTTTGCATCCCATACACCATGTGTATCAGGTGCCTTGGAAGCAACGAAGGCATGGATCGGATAGCCGTACTTTGCCAGCAGTTCATTGGTATCAATGAAGGTCTTCCATTTCAGAGCTGTATAGCGCTGCGGATAGAAGTTATGACCCAGAATCAGCTGTTCCCCGGTTACACCATGTTCCTTGAGATAGGCAAGTTCGGCAGCCGCGGAACCGGAGGCATTGAGCTGAATGACAATACCATACGGATTCTGACATGCAATCAGATCCTTTTCCTGTCCGAAGGACATATCCAGACGCAGAATATCGCAGCCAATCTCGTGGAATAAGGAGAGATCATTGTAATCTGCACCAAGCTTTCTCATGAAACCGGGATTTACATCCAAAGATACCTTCAGACCGGCATTATGAGCTTCCCGAATGAATTCTCT
>JAZUHS010000140.1:0-7366 GCA_045641845.1 Bulleidia sp.
TCACACATATGCTTTAATCCCTTAGGACCATACAGCTTTAAAGGCTCATCACGTTCCAGTACCCATGGTGTCAGAATGAGATCGGAAAGACCTGCTGTATGATCGGAATGAAGATGTGTGCAGAATGCAATCTTCAAACGATCCGGACGTAAAGCATCAATCCCGTTACAATATGCTTTCGCAGCCTGACGGACAACACCCGGGCCAAAGTCTACCAGATATGCATAGCCATCTACGATTACTGCCGATGCCGGACCGGATGCATCTGGACATGCGTTAGGTGTACCGGTGCCTAATAATACTAACTGAACAGTCATATGAACCTCCCTGCAATGCTATACTGAAGCATAGCAGGAGGATGTGCATATGAAAATAGCAGTTTACTGCGGTTCCGATTTCGGTACCGTACACGCATATAAAGAAGCAGCGACACAGTTAGGACAGTGGATCGCTTCATCTGGCAATACGCTCGTATACGGAGGCGGTGATTCCGGTCTGATGGGAGAAACCGCAAAGCAGGTACACAGCAATGGCAATCAGGTCATCGGTGTCATTCCCGGCAATGTCGGTTTTATTGCCGAACGGCCTCAGCCCTACTGTACCGAAGTCATCATCACCGAAAGCATGAGTGCCCGCAAGCAGAAGATGCTGGATCTTGCGGATGCTTTCATTGCCTTGCCTGGCGGTACAGGTACACTGGATGAAATCACGGAAGCATTGACACTTACCAAGATTGGAGTCTTCCGTAAGGCATGTATCTTCTTTAATCGCAATGGTTTCTATGAACCCGTAAAGACAATGTTTGCAGAGATGGAGAAAGCAGGATTCCTGACACCGTCTTCCATGTCACATGTACTGTTCTCGGATGATCCTCTTGAGATTGAAGCATTCATCAAAAACTACAGTAAGTAAACCTTAAGACTCTGTACTCCTGCATTTATCTATAATGAAGACAGGAGATAAGCCTATGAGAATGTATTTCAAGCAGAGATTATTCAGCTGGTTCGACAGCTATGATATCTATGATGAAAACGACAATGTACTCTACCGTGTCGAAGGACAGCTGGCTTTAGGACACCTGCTGTACATTTGTGATGCAGCCGGCAATCACCTGGGTACCGTCAAAGAACGCATCTTCACATTTCTTCCGCAGTTTGAAATGTATGAAGGTGAACAGTTCATCGGATCCATCGCCCGTGAGTTTTCATTCCTGATTCCCCGCTATACCATCAACTGCTTTGACTGGCATGTATCAGGAGACATGATGCAGTGGGACTACGAGATCCTGGATCATTATGATCATCTCATCGCTTCTGTTTCCAAAGATCTCTTCCACCTCACCGATCAATATGTAATCGAGGTAGAGAACCCTGCCAACCAGCTTTATGCATTGATGTTTGTCCTGGCTGTAGATGCAGAAAAGTGCAGCCGTAAATAATCCAAAGACAATAAGACCGGATCCCTTCAGGCAATTGCAGAAGGCATTCGGTCATTTTTATATTCCTCTATAATCATTCATCTGTATTGGAACTTACAGACTCCCCGAACATATCAAGCGCATACCCGCGGATATCACTCGGCTTCATCATATTGTACTTTGCTTTCACTTCCATGAAATAAGCTCCGATCACATCCTTCGATATGATTTTCTCAGAAGGCACGGAGAGCATCAAATCTCCTCTTGTCTTAAGCCATGGCTTCTCATTATGTGTGAACTTCTCCAGAATCTTTCCGCTGTAGCAGCAGAAATGATTGATCACGCTGTCAGTCACTGCTTTTTCCGGCTCCGTCAAAGTCAGATCGTCCACAGCATTTTTCACTGTGATCGGATCAAATCTATAATCACGATATCTGAAATAAATATCTCTGTAGACAGGACCATGTACCCACGCTTCGCAATCCTCTTCAAAGAGATAGGTTCCATAAAAAGCATAATAGAAGCCCTGAATGTAATACAAAGCTTTCTGCAGAGACAGCGGTGTAATATCCTCACATTGGCTCAAAAGGTATCTGACTGCAGCATCAATCTTTGAAGAACCCTCAGCAGATATACCCATCAAAGACGCTACTGCTTTGTGGCTCTTTTCATAAGATAACTGTGATTTCAGATTACCTTTCCCAGCCTCCAGCAGCTGTGCATAATACTTCGGATCATCATAGATTCTGGTAAGAATTTCCGAGTACTGCTTTGTCGGCAGATCACCATCGCAGTATCTGGAAAACGTCTGTTCACCCCACCCAAGCATAAGCGAAAGCGGTCTTTTTCCAATTGCATACTTTTTAGGAATTGCCCGAATCACTTCGAGAGATACAATTCCATTTTTCTGACGATAAACATCATACAGAGCTTTCAGATTAGAATCATTGATTTCCGGTACATAGACACGATTACCGCACACAGTACATCTGGCTTCTTTTCCTATGTAGTGATATTCAGTGCCTTTGATTGTCCCAACCATCTCAGCTTCCATCACTGTATACTCGACGTCATCACGACACTCTTCACAAAAAACAAGATTTTCACTCATAACTGCAGCTCCCTTCAATGAACTCATCACATCTGTTCCATCACCACGATACTCTCCCAAATCATGTCTATCAATAAATTAATGCATCAATTAGTACATTATTAAGAGTTCAGTAATTCGATACATCAAAGACAACAAAGACCGGATCCCTTCAGGTAATTGCAGAAGGCATCCAGCCATTTTCATATTCATTTATAAGCAGCAGATCAAAGGAAGCATATGACCGCCGCAGCACATATTCGCTACAAACTGCAGCATCATGAATGTCCAGCAGCATCTTACAGGTGATACCGTGCGTCCATAGGACTGGCTCATCGTACTGTAGGCACGCTGACCTGCACCTAACTGCTGCAGAAGAATCTGATACTGGAAGTTCATCGGATTCATCTGATATGCAGTTTCTGCATACTCACGGGCACGAATGATGTTGCCCATGCCATGTTCGGCAATCGCAGAGAAGTAGAACCATACATCCGTCTTATTGCGGATGCCTGCCAGCACACTGCTTGCTTCCGCAAAACGCTGTGTCTGTAAATAAGCCTGCACATCACGATATGCTTCGGCATCACTGCTGTACTGGTAGCCATTGAAACCTGCACCGGTATTCTGCGTAAAGCCGGAGTGAGAGAAATCACCGCGTCTTTCCGCCATGATCATGTCATAGGCACTCTGTACCTGCTTGAACAGTTCGGTATATTCCGCCTGGTGGGGAGAACCGATATTGGCATCGGGATGATATTTCTTGGATAGCGTACGATATGCTTTCTTTACTTCATCATCTGTGGCATCACGTGATACCTGCAGGATCTCATACGGATTCATTGCTTCTCCTCCTTTCGCTTCTGTCTGATCTGTTCAAATCTGCTCCAGACACCGGAGTAGATGATATTTCTAATGACCTCTGCATACAGCAGTACCGGCATGCGTTCAAAGGCATCCGCAGCAGCACTCATATACAGTTCCAGAATAGATTCTATATAAGCATCAAAGTCTTCTCTTTGATATATGTTTGTCAAAGGATTAAACTGATTCTTCTTCAGATCTTCCTCAAGATCATCATAAGCATCCATCAGATAGATGAATCTTCCTAAAGAATAGCCCATATCATACAGATTCTTTGCAAAGATGCTTTCCTTTACCGCAAAGATCGTCCCCAGCACTTCCCCGAAGGTATTGCATAACAGATCCAGATCTCTGCTTCCTTCCTTTTCCAGTACTGTAATCCTTCTTAAGGCATTCTCAATGACAGCAATCTTTTCCGGATACTTCAGACGAACCTCATGCATCGGCTTCTCCAGCTTCTTCAGTGTACGCCTGCCTTTGCCTTCATCATTGACATCATCCAGTGTCTTATAGTAGGAAAGCAGAATCGTCATCTCAGCGCCATAAGCTGTATACATGTTCCTTCTGTACTGTACGTGTCTGGTCAGATGAACCGGACAGCGCAGTTCTCCATCCGTATTCTCAGGTTCTTCCAGACCGCTTAACAGAATACTCATGAAGGTCATGTCATTGTTCAAGGTCATACTCATCGTATTTCCGTACTTGTCTGCCAGTTCTCTGCACAGACCGCAGTAAAAGGAATGATACAGATCATATTCCCGATCACTCATCTTTTCCCTGTTGATGACAACATAACCGAACATACATACCCTCGCAACGAGGCAATGGTATGTTGTTTCATATCACCTGTCAACACAATGCCCTTTTCACCGGAATAAACAGTCATACAGCAATCTTCTGTATCACTGATCTATCGATATTATAAATGTGTTTTATCATATCTATTCATGTATTGAATCGATGTATTTTATTGTACATCGTTGTATGATAGGACTCACCAAGTATAAAAGAGGACAAAACAATGGAAATGCAGATGAAAATGATCCGTGAGCTTCCGACTCCGGATGCCCTGAAGGCCCTTTACCCCCTTTCCGAAGAAGTTAAGGCCATCAAGGAAAAAAGAGACAAGGAAATTGAAAAGGTATTTACCGGAGAAGACCGCCGTCTTCTTCTGATTATCGGCCCCTGCTCCGCAGACCGCGAAGATGCTGTTATGGACTACATGATGCGTCTGGCCAAGGTACAGGAAAAGGTCAAGGATAAGATCCTGATTGTACCCCGTGTCTACACAAACAAGCCCCGTACAAAGGGTGTCGGCTATAAGGGCATGCTCCACCAGCCTGATCCGCATAAGAGCGAAGATATGCTGGCAGGTATCGTTGCCATCCGTGAAATGCACAAGCATGTCATTGAACAGACAGGCTTCACATGTGCAGAGGAAATGCTCTACCCTGAAAACCACGCATACCTCTCCGACCTGCTGTCCTACGTTGCTGTAGGCGCACGTTCCGTCGAAGACCAGCAGCACAGAATCGTCGCTTCCGGTATCGGTATTCCTGCCGGCATGAAGAACCCTACAGGCGGCGATATCTCCGTCATGATGAACTCCATCACAGCAGCCCAGAGCCCGCAGAAGTTCGTATACCGCGGCTGGGAAGTACAGACAACAGGCAACCCGCTGACACATGCAATCCTGCGCGGTTATGTCGATAAGTTCGGACGCAATCATCCTAACTATCATTACGAAGACCTGATGGCTCTGCATGAAGAATTCGTCAAAGCCAAGTTGCAGAATCCTGCTGTCATCGTTGACTGCAACCACTCCAACTCCGGCAAGAAGTATGAGGAACAGATCCGTATTGCCAAGGATGTTATCCGTTCCTGCAACGTCAATCCGGAAATCAAGGAACTGGTCAAGGGTCTGATGATCGAAAGCTACCTGGTCGATGGTGCTCAGAAGTCTGATGGTGACTGCTATGGTCAGTCCATCACTGACCCCTGTCTGGGCTGGGAAAAGAGCGAACAGCTCATCCTGGATCTGGCAGAAATGATTCAGTTATAATTCATTTGTGTACCACAGGAGCCGGAAATGGCTCCTTTTCATATGAAAACTGCTATGATTACTGCATAAAAAGGAGAATTCTCTATGGAAAATGTATTTCCCAAGAACTTCCTCTAGGGCGGTGCAGTCGCTGCCAACCAGTGTGAAGGCGCATGGCTGGAAGATGGCAAGCAGCCTAACCTCACAGACATCGTTGTCGGCATTAACTCTGCTGATCCCGGTTTAGTATGGAATGATGAAACAAACAAATGGGAGATGAAGCTTGATCCCAATAAGGTATATCTCTCACACGAAGGCATAGACTTCTATCATCGTTACAAAGAAGATCTCGAACAGATTGCCGGCATGGGCTTCAATGCCTTCCGTACATCCATTGCCTGGGGACGTATCTATCCTAACGGGGATGAAACAGAACCTAACGAAGCAGGTCTGAAGTTCTATGATGATCTCTTTGATGAAATGTTACGACTGGGTATGGAACCTGTCATTACTTTAAGCCACTATGAAACACCTCTGCACTTATTCACGGAATACGGCGGCTGGTGCAGCAAGCGTATGATCGACTTCTGGAAGAACTATGTCACTACGGTCTTCAACAGATACAAAGGCAAGGTTAAGTACTGGCTGACTTTCAACGAAGTCAACAACATCTATAAAAGACCTGTCATCTCCGGCGGTCTGATGTCCATCGCACCTTTTGATAAGACCAATCCCTTCGCTGCCAGCAGACAGGAAATCTGGCAGGCTTATATCAATATCTGCGTAGGCAATGCCTGGGCTGTCAAACTGTGTCATGAGATTGACCCTGCAGCCAAGATCGGCTGTATGCTTACTTCCTCGTCCGTTGCAACTTATGCATATACATGCGATCCTGAAGATGCATGGGGTGCATATCAGATTGCAAGACTCTCCAACCACTACTTCGGCGATCCCTTCTGCCTGGGCATCATTCCCGGCAATGTAAAGAGAATGTGGAGAGAAGACGGTGCTTCTCCTGAAATCAGTGAAGAAGAATACAGGATGATCAAGGACTACCCTGTAGAATTCTTCTCCTTCAGCTACTACCGCTCCGGTACTTTCTCCAAGGAAGTAGAAAATGCCTTCGATACAGGCGGTATCAAGGGCAAGAAGAACCCCTACCTGAAGGCTGAATCCCCTGCCCCCTGGAAGTGGCCGGTAGACCCGCTTGGTTGCCGGTAGACCCGCTTGGTTTACGTTATGTCCTGAATGTCCTCTCCGACCGCTATCACCTGCCGATGTTCATCGTAGAAAACAGTATTGGTCTGGATGAATGTCCGGATGAAAACGGTGAAATCAATGATGAATTCCGCAAGACTTATATCAAGGATCATCTTGAACAGGTCAAAGAAGCAATCCTGGATGGCGTTGAAGTCATGGGCTACATGTACTGGGGTCCGATCGATATTGTCTCTGCCGGTACCGGCGAGATGAAGAAGAGATACGGCTTTGTCTATGTAGACCGTCATAACGATGGCACAGGCACTCTGCAGCGTTCCAAGAAGAGCTCCTACGAATGGTATGAGAAATAGAATAAATCGATACGATTTATTCCTTTGAGAAGCACAGTTGCCTGCACCTCTTCCGGGATCCTCACATTCCCTTATCCCCTATCAGGGATTGCATGTTGTTCTTCCGGTCGATCCGGATGTCTGATTACCCGTATCGTTCTGAAGTCCGGTTCATACGCCGCAAATGCTGCAGGCATATTCTTTCTCACAATATTCGCTGCTCCGTTCAGGTCTGCATTTATCTGCAGGCCTGTTTCTGTTTTATACAGTCTTCCTTCTCTCCTGCCGCTGAATACAGGATTGCCTTCTTCTCCGTATACAGGCATTACGTCTTTCTGCAGGTAACTGGCTTTTGATGTATACGATTCCTCCTGCAGTATTACTCTGATTCCTTCTCTTTCAGC
>JAZUHS010000141.1:0-5035 GCA_045641845.1 Bulleidia sp.
GATAACGCCAGTGTGCATGCACTGGAAGAAGCTGCACAGGAAGGCATTACTGCACAGCTTTCCATGTATGCAGGAAACGAGCAGTTCGGTCCACTTGGAAGAAGTTATCCCAGTGATGATATGCGTATGACATCCCGTACAGGGGATATCATGCTGTATTGCGGTAATCAGATCGTTCTGTTCTATGGGTCCAACACATGGGAATATACAAAACTTGGCAGAATGGATCTGAGTGATGAGGAGATTACATCTCTTCTGAATAATGGCGATGTAAGCATTTCGCTGACAATGGAGGAATAACAATGAAAAGCTTTGAATATGCGTGGCCGGTGAAGGTATTCTTCGGAAACCGTCCGGTGAAAAACAGACTTTCCGAAGTCTTGAAGAATTACGGCCCTAACATCATGCTTGCTTATGGCGGCGGTTCTGTGAAGAAGACAGGTATCTACGACGAAGTTGTACAGGTACTGAAGGATGCAGGAAAGAAGATCATCGATTTCGGTGGACTTATGCCTAATCCGTCCTATGCAAAGGTATGCGAGGGTATTGAACTGTACCGCAGGGAAAACGTAGATCTGATTCTGGCAGTAGGCGGCGGTTCGGTCATTGACTGCGTCAAGATCATCTGCGCCGGTGTGTATGCGGATGGTGATCTCTGGGAAGAACAGATTGACCATCATCGCATTGCGGAAAAGATGGGGCGATTTGCGGCTGTTGTGACAATGACAGGTGCAGGTGCGGAAATGGACTGCCTTGGGGCATGTACAGATGAAGAAAGAAATCTGAAAAGTACATTCACAGGTCCTTATGCGGAATTTGTAATGTTTGATCCGGAATACATCATGAAGGCTTCGGTATCCGTCTTCATGCCGGGTGTATTTGATTCCCTGTCTCACTGCATGGAAACATTCTTCGGCAATGTAACCAACGTACATGACGAAATGAATATCGGACTGATGCGCAATATCGTTCGTAATATGCGTAAGCTGTCTGCGGGAGAAGATACGGAAGAAGTACGTTCTGATCTGATGTGGGATTCTTCCCTGATTCAGATGTTCCTTCTCAATGCCGGCAAGCCCGGAGATTTCCAGGCACATCTTATGGAAAACATGCTCTGTGCTTATTCCCATGGCACGCATGGAAAGCAGCTGGCTGTACTGCATCCGCTTTATTACCGTATCCTTTGCAAGCATGCGGTGGAAAAGTTTGCATGGTTTGCGGAAGCTGTCTTTGATATTAAGGCAGAAGGAAAAGACAGACTGCAGGTGGCTGAAGAAGGAATTGACGCTCTTGAACAGCTGATTAAGGATGCAGGACTCCCCTTATCCTTCAGTGAATGCGGTTATGAACTGAGCGAAGAAGTTGCAGAGACAATTGCAGAAAACTTCCCCGGAAGTGCAGGTGCGTACCACGTACTTACAAAGGAAGAAGTTGCACAGATTCTGATAGAAGGAAAATAAAACAATGAATATCCTTGTACTCAACGGCAGTCCCCGTACAAACGGACATACTGCAGAGATGGTGAATGCATTCTGTGAAAGTGTAAAAGAAGAACATCAGGTAACAGTATTCGATGTCACCCGCATGAATATTCATGGCTGCATGGCTTGTGAATACTGTCATACAAAAGAAAAGGGCGTATGCATCCAGAAGGATGATATGCAGAAGATTTATCCTGTACTGCAGGAAGCAGAGATGCTGGTGATTGCATCCCCGATCTACTACTACAGCTATTCCGGACAGATGCAGTGCACACTGAACAGAATCTATGCCCTGGATAAGCCTGCAAATCTGAAGAAGACTGCATTATTCCTCTCTGCAGGAGATGAAAATGCCTTCGAAGGCGCAATCTTTGCATATAAGGGTAATTTCCCGGGCTATCTGAAAACAGAAGATATGGGAATTTATACAACTCACGGAAAAGAGAATCCTTCTGAGGCACTGCTGAACAGTATCCGTCAGATGGCTTCCTCTCTTTAAGCAATACATGAGAAAAGCACCGGTGATTCATCGGTGCTTTGTTAGAATTCGTAATAGTTTTCGATCAGATCCAGAAGAACTGCATATCTTCTGCGGTTCGTCTCTGACATCGTAATAAAGAAAGTCACGTGAGCATTGTCATCGGAAATGGGGATTGCAATGCGTCCTTTGATTTCTCCTTCTCTTTTTAATGACAGATTTGTTGTAAAGGAAGGAAAGTCGGAACCATTGATCAGAGCACGGAAGGTTTCACGTTCATTCTGGTACAGGAAGCGGGAATCCGGCAGATTTCTTTCATGTATATCATGCCAGAAACCGATATTTGCATAGACAAGCAGGGTCGTTCCGTTAATTTCGGAAAAAGATACTTCATTCTTTTCTGCGAAAGGATGGTTCTTAGGAACGGCAAGGTACAGATCTTCTTCCAGATAAGGTACAGAACAGATATTCTGTCCGGAAGGTTCTTCAGGTGTAATCAGAAGATCGTATTTTCCCAGAAGATCGGTATGCATCGTTTCGTTGAACAGATCATACTCCACACATATACCCGGATATGCTTTTTCCAGAAGCGGTTTCAGGTCCCACACAGGTGCAGGAGAACAGGCCGCAATGCGAATTGTTCTGCTGGCATTTCCGACCCTTCTTGTTTCTTCTGTGAAAGCATCGAGCGCTTTCAGTACATCTGCGGCTTTCTGTACTGCAGTCTTTCCTGTTTCATTCATCACTACTTTGTTTTTATGATGATCAAACAGGGAAACACCCAGTTCTTCTTCCAGACGCCGCAGTGATCTGCTTAATGCCGGCTGAGAAAGACTCAGCTTCTCCGCAGCTTTCGATATTGTTCCGTTTTCCGCAACAGCCAGCAGCTGTTTCAGCTGGTTCAGTTCCATAGAGTCCCTCCACTATGCGTTCAGGTTATACTGCCTTATTATATGTGCATTGTACAGAATTGAACAGATCGGGCAGTATATAAGCAGATAAAGGAGCTCGGCTATGGAGAAGAGAAGAATCGGTCAGACAGATATGTATGTTAATCCCATCGGACTTGGATGTATGGGATTATCCCACGCTTCCGGATATCCTGTGCCTCGTGAAGATGCGATTGCGGTGCTGAAAAAGGCACATGAAATCGGCTATGATTTCTATGACACTGCAGAATGCTATACAGGGGTATATCCTGATGGAACAATCGCAAACAATGAAGAGGTTGTAGGTGAAGCGGTTAAGGATTTCCGTGATGAAATCGTATTATGCACAAAGTTCGGCGTTACGCATATGGGTGATCATCTGGAGTTTGATTCCAGTCCGGAACGCATCCGCTCATCAATTCAAGGATCTTTGAAAAGACTGCAGACAGATCATATAGATCTGTACTACCAGCATCGTATTGATCCTAAGGTGGAACCGGAAGTTGTTGCAGGCGTGATGAAGGAACTGATCGCAGAGGGAAAGATCAAAGGATGGGGTATTTCTGAAACAACAGAAGAATACCTGCGCAGAGCCCATGCAGTATGTCCTGTTTCCGCAGTGGAAAACCGTTATTCCATGCTGGCACGCTGGCACGAGAACATCATTCAGACATGCAAAGAACTGGGTATCACATATGTAGCATTTTCTCCCCTGGCAAATGGTGCCCTGACAGGTGCGTATCAGAACAAGGATCAGTTCGACAATACCAGCGGTCAGGATTTCCGTGTCAATATGCCGCAGTATACGGAAGAAGGAATCCGCAGAACAAACGAACTGCTTGCTGTTGTGAATCAGATCGGAGAGCAACATCATGCGACAAGTGCACAGATGTCACTGGCATGGATGATCAACAAGTTTGATCATATTATTCCGATTCCTGGTTCAAGAAAGACAGAACGTCTTGAAAAGAATTTCGAAGCGGGCAAAATTGTACTTAGTGAAGATGAACTACATACTCTGGATGAAAAGATCGGCAGTATGACATTCACAGTATTCGGAGGTCACAGATAATCAGAAGTGAACAAAGGAGAAGATTATGGCAATTACAGTAAACATTTATTACACAGGTGAAAATGACAACGCAAGAAGATTTGCTCAGGAGATGGTTTCAAGCGGAACAGTAGCTAAGATCAGAGCAGAAGAAGGAAATGTTCGTTATGATTATTTCTTCCCGATGGAAGATGAAAACACAGTTCTGCTGATCGACAGCTGGGAGAACCAGGAAGCGATTGATGTGCACCATGCCTCTCCTATGATGAATACAATTCTTGAATTAAGAGAAAAGTATGACCTTCGCATGAAGGTGGAACGCTATGTTTCCGATGAGGGCGGTATTCCCCAGAAGGATGCAGCTTTCATCAGAGAAAAGTAAGAGGAGAAAAAGAAGATGACAAAGACCTGGATTATTACAGGTGCCAGTGCCGGCGGAATCGGCGAAGGCATCGCAAGAGCAGCACTCTCTCATGGCGACAACGCCGTGATTACAGCAAGATCTTCAGCTAAGCTGGAAGGCATTGTAAAGGATTATCCTGAAACAGCAGTACCTTTTGTACTGTCTATGGATGATCGTGAGGCAATGAAGGAATGCGTTAAGCTGGCTGTAGAAAAGTTCGGTACAGTAGATGTTCTGGTAAACAATGCTGGTCATGGCTATCGTTCTTCCGTAGAAGAAGGTGAAGAAAAGGATATCCGTGAACTGTATGAAACAAATCTTTTTGGACCGATCTTCCTGACAAAGGAAGTTCTTCCCATCATGCGCAAGCAGGGTTCCGGTGTGATTATGAATACAACATCCATTGCGGCAGAACGTTCTGCCATCGCATCCGGTTTCTATGCTTCTTCCAAGGCTGCTTTGGATCTGTTAACACATGGTCTGAGTCAGGAAGTTGCACCGTTCGGTATCAAGGCAATGGTTCTTGAACCCGGTTCCTTCCGTACACATTTCTATGATGAAGCCTACAAGGCAGCACCTTTGACAGTAGATGCCTATAAGGAAACAACATGGAAGCGTGCCCAGGCAGTCAACCAGAGACAGCAGCCCGGTGATCCGATGAAGGCCGGTGAAGTTGTCTATGAAATGGCATAT
>JAZUHS010000142.1:0-14553 GCA_045641845.1 Bulleidia sp.
AATCGCTAAGGTTCAGAACGGCGTAGCAGCATTCAAGAAGTCCGGTGCAGATTGCATCATCGCAATCGGCGGCGGCTCCTCCATGGATACATCCAAGGCAATCGGCATCATCATCACTAACCCTGAATTCGAAGATGTTCGTTCCCTGGAAGGCGTAGCTCCTACAAAGAACCCCTGCGTTCCGATCATTGCTGTTCCTACAACAGCAGGTACTGCTGCTGAAGTAACAATCAACTATGTAATCACAGACGTTGAAAAGCAGAGAAAGTTCGTTTGCGTAGACGTACACGATATGCCGATCGTTGCTATCGTTGATCCGGAAATGATGTCCTCCATGCCTAAGGGCCTGACAGCTGCTACAGGTATGGATGCTCTGACACATGCAATCGAAGGCTACACAACAAAGGCTGCATGGGAAATGACAGACATGTTCCACCTCGAAGCAATCAAGCTGATCTCCCAGAACCTCCGTTCTGCAGTAGCAGGCGAAAAGGCTGGTCGTGAAGGCATGGCTCTTGGTCAGTACATCGCAGGTATGGGCTTCTCCAATGTAGGTCTGGGTATCGACCACTCCATGGCTCACACACTGTCCGCTCATTATGACACACCTCACGGTGTTGCATGCGCAATGTTCCTGCCGATTTCCATGGAATACAACCGTGACTACACAGGTGAAAAGTACAGAGAAATCGCTCGTGCTATGGGCGTTGAAGGCGTTGATGCAATGACACAGGAAGAATACCGTGATGCTGCAATCGCTGCTGTTAAGAAGCTCTCTGAAGATGTAGGTATCCCTGCAAAGAACGAAAAGATCAGAGAAGAAGATCTGTCTCAGCTGGCTGATGATGCTCTGGCAGATGCTTGCTGCCCTGGCAACCCCAGAGAAGCAACTAAGGAAGACGTACTGGCAATGTTCCGCCAGCTGATGTAATCCTTACCTATCTCATCGCTGAAGACCGGTTCACACGAGCCGGTCTTTTTTGCATGTAAAAAGCACGATGTTTATGCACCGTGCCATATGATTATTATTCTTCCGGATTCACCAGCTGAAGCTTATTATAGGGAATCTCAATACCGTAATCATTGAACTTCTTCAAAATGCTCTCACGAACATTGGATGAAACCGCAAAGGAAGAGCCGAAGTCCTTGACTGCAATACGGAAGGAAACTTTGATGCCACTGTCGAGGAAGTCGGAGAAACGCACCAGCGTAATGACTGCGCCTTCCTTCTTTTCTTCCGGTGTACGAAGATCCAGCACTCCCTGAGATGCTTCGATTGCTTCCAGGATTGCCTTACGAACCAGATCCGTATCACTTTCGTAGGCTACAGACAGTTCAATCAGACAGCTGTAGTACGGCTGATCATAATCCAGGTCCTTGATCACAGCTGTATTCATTGTACTGTTAGGGACAATGATCTTTTCCTGATCCGCTGTTAACAGAACTGTATGACGGGCATTTACTTTCAGCACACGCCCGGTAATGCTCATATCGGGAAGAGAGATCACATCACCGGTCTTGAAAGGATGTGTCAGAGCCAGGAAGAAACCGGCAATGAAATTACCCATTGCATCCTGTGCCGCAAGACCTAAGACGACAGAGATGATACTTGTTGCACCCAAAGCAGCACTGCCAAGACCTGCCAGGAAGGTGATTCTGCTGAGTACCATGAAGGTACCGATCGTATACAGAACATATTTCAAGGTACTGTCGAGGAAGCTCAGCTGCATTGTGCTGGCATCATCCGCAGGGATACGTTTGATCGCACGATGTATCATTTCCCTCAGAGCTCTGACTATCACAAAAATCAGAACCGCTCTGATCAGAAAAAGAACCAGACCATCCGCAAAGAATTTAGAACCGAAATCCAGAACGCTCTCCTGTACTGCTGCAGTATCCATTCGACATACCTCCTGACAACATGTTTCTTATTATATAGAAAAGTACGCTATAATTCAGCTATGGAAAAGAAAACACTTTATACAGCAGAAGGATCCATCATCAAAGGCGATGTCACCTTTGGCGATCATTGTTCTGTATGGTTCAATGCCGTCGTACGTGCGGACGCAGCGAAATGTACCATCGGTGACAATACCAATATTCAGGATCTCGTCATGATTCATACCGGACGCAATGTGCCGGTAACGATCGGTAACAATGTCTCCATCGGCCACAGTGCCATTATCCATGGCTGCACCATCGGTGACGACACGATCGTCGGCATGGGTGCTATCGTCATGGATCACGCCGTGATCGGTAAAGAATGCATGGTCGCAGCCGGAGCCCTAGTGACACAGAACAAGCAGTTTCCGGATGGCTCACTGATTATGGGTTCACCGGCAAAGCAGGTGCGTATGCTTACGGAAGAGGAACGCAGACACCTTCGTGAAAATGCTCTTCTGTATGTACAGGAAGCCCAAGAGCAGCTGCCTAAAACAGAGATATAGCAGAAAGACCGGATCTTCATCTGACCCGGTCTGTTTTCATATGCTTTTGTCTTTATTCACCGCTGATGGAGCGTACATAAATCTGTCGCGGACCGATCAGGCTTTCATCGATTACCAGACGAATGACACCATCGGCCATGACTGTACCCTGCTTTGCAACATCAAAGTAGAAATTGAGCTGTCCTTCATGAATACCGGAATACGGACCGGCAGCGACGAGAATCTCGTGAATGCGGGAAAGGCCATTGATCTTTGCGGCTCGTTCCGTTACATCCATGATCTCTCTGCATAATGCACCTTCATGCATAATCAGATCTTCTTTGTCTTTGCAAAAACACTGCGCTCATCCGGAATCATTTCACGAACATTAAAATGGCATTGGGTAACGCACTGACCGCAGCCGACACAGGCATCATAATCAAAGACAAGCTTCTTATTTTCCTTATCGTAGTATGTTGCACCTGTTGCGCAGTTCTTTCCGCAGAGGTTGCAGCCGACGCATCTGGATTCGTCGATCATCTTCGGACTGTAGAAGGCACGAACGAAAATCTGTGAAATATCACCGGTCTTATAGCCGTTATACAGCAAGCAGCAGTCGTTGCAGCAGTTGCAGATATTCACAGCTTCACGATCGGCATTGCCGCCATAGTGGAATGTTGTATGAATAGCACCCTTGCGTTCGAATTCTTCCAGCAGTTCCACTGCCTCTTCAAAAGTCACCTTACGGGAAATGCCGTTTTCAACCAGCTGCTTGCTGAAAGGACCGATGTTCATGCATCCTTCCAGAGGCAGACCATGTTCGCACTCACCATTGCCGCTGATCATTCTGTTTGTACGGCAGATGCAGTTCATAACTGCAATTTCATCCTTGTTCTTTGCCAGCAGCTGATATACGTCACCGGCAGTACGAATCTGCTGTTCACTGGTTAAAGGTTCATCCAGATTAATGGTTCTTGTACCGGGTGAAAGCAATGTGGACATATGCGGAGGCTTCTTCTCCTTATCCATATCACCCTTGATATTTGTAAGCATACGGATCGGGGCAATATTCAGCTTCTTGAGAATTGCCCAGAAATCCATGAACTTCTTGATAATAGCTTCACGCTTAGGTGTTAACGGACCGGATACACTCAGTTCAATCCATCCAGGGAAAATAGAAGCCATATGCAGCTTGCTGTGATCCTGTTCACCGGGTACCAGGAAATTCATTTCACGGATTTCCGCCCATACTGTATCCCAGTGCTGTGCAAAAGATTCATCACCGAAGTTCTTTCTGTATACTTCCTTCAGTTCATCCAGAGAGTACTCAGCGGTACCTGCAGCCAGCAGAAACTCCATTGTCTCTTCGCACATCGCCAGTTCAAAGCATTCAATAATCGGCTTCATCGGCGGTATTGCAATCTGAGACATGGAATTCATCAAACCTACCAGTCTCTTTACTTTCTTTTCATTTAAACTCATATCGATCTCCCTGCTGTTACATCTGTAACATGCATAGTGATCGTATACCTGTATATTTCCTTCTTCAAATGCACTGTGACAAAGGCGAAACGTGTGTTTCAGGCATTGTGACAAAGCTGTTTCTTCTGTTTCAGTACCTGTGACAAAAGACAGTTCTTTGTTCAGTCAAAAAAAAGAGCACAGAGATCTCTGTACTCCATTACTGCATATTCAGATATTTCTGCCAGGTACCGCGTTTCAGACGGATCAGCAGGAGAATGCCTCTGACGGAAAGATCTGCAGCCATCGCAATCCATACACCGCGCAAGCCTACGCGAGAAGCAAGCAGCCATGCAATGACAATGCGAATGCACCAGATGCTGAGCAGATTGATAATATTAGGAACCAGCGTATCTCCGGCACCACGTAATGCACCGGTGACAACAATGGATGCCGCAAACAGCGGTTCGGCCAGCAGTTCAATACGCAGAACACTCGCACCCAGTAAACGAACTTCTTCTACCGGCGTCAGGAACATGAATACATACGGACAGAAGAACCACATGGCAAAGCCGGTCAATGTCATGATCGCCATACCGGTCAGTGTCGTTAACCACGCGAAGGATTCCGCAAGGTCCTTTCGTTTTGCACCGATTGCCTGTCCTACCATCGTTGTTGCAGCAGCACCGATACCGTAACCCGGCATATAGCACAGGGATTCTGCTGTTACCGCAAAGGAGTTCGCGGCAATCGCGACAGTACCTAACGGTGCAACAATTCTGGTGGAGATGACCTGTGCACCGGTTGTTGCACACTGGCCAAGAGCCATCGGTACACCGATATCCACAGCCTCCTTCAGCACTGTCTTTTCCGGCAGCCATCCACCCTTTGAACCTTTCAGCTTCAGCATCGGCGCCTTGAAGATCGCATGACGCAGAATCATTAACATACATACGGCAATCGCAAGACTGGTACCCAGCTGTGCCCCCAGAACACCAAGACCGGCACCGGGAACCGTGAGATTCATACCGAAGATACTGATCATTCTGGTCGGGAAGATCAGGAAGAAATTGAAGACAACATCGAACACACACATCAATGCCGAGAGAATACTCGGTGTTTTCATGTTACCTGTGCACTGTACCATGCTTAAGCCAAGGCTGTTGAGCTGTCGTGCCGGAATGAAGAGTGCATACGCCATGAAGTAGGATGTTGCATCCTTCCACAACGCTTCCTCTGCCCCAAGCCACATAGGCAGCTTCAAGGCAAGCAGAGCACCAAGCATGCCGGTTACAGCAGACATCAGCAGTGCAGTTAATAAGGACTGCTTGAAGATGGAACGGGAACGATCACCATCCCCTGCTCCTACAGCATGGGCAACCTGTACCGAGAAACCAGAAGCAGTCGCCATCAGCACACCGCCGAACAGCCATGTACTGGAAGCAACCAGACCGATTGCGGCAGAAGCACCGGCACCAAGAACACCAACCATGGCAGCATCAATATACTGCATGATGATCTCGGAAATCTGTGCCAGAATACCCGGCAGAGACAGTCTTCCGACAATTGAGAGTTTATCTTTCAGGGACATTTCCCTGTTTTCACGCATTGCTGCGGCAAAATCGAACTTTTCAGACATACCGCCATACTATAAATCGGGATCAATCCGCTGTCTACTGCTTTGCCGAAGAATCTGCATCATGCCGGTTATATTGCCATACAAGAAGGAAGTACTCGTTCTCAGAAGTCTTATTTCAACACACACTGTACATTGCCCAGACAGTCCAAATATATGTACAGGCAGATCATATACCGGCAGTGAATCTATATGAACATAAGACAATGATTCACTAAGTGAATGAATTATTATCCTCATGCATTTTAAGGGACATATTCCCTGTTCATGTCCCATAAATACATGTATTGTAAATACTTCAGTTATAAACACAGCTATTCACACAGTCATCCAGCACAATCAAAGTGAAGCTGCTCACAGATCCGGGATGAACGATTTCACTTTATAATTTCCACTTATATGAACATGAATACATATATAGTCCGAATATATCCGTTGATTGCTGTTATGAAAAATGGTATCTTAGTGTCGTTAAAAAGAATACAGGAGGATCCGAGCATGAAGAACTGGACAGCACCTACAGGTAAGATGGAAATGTTTGCAGCAAACGAATTCGTAGCTGCATGCAATTACTCCGTAGAAACAGGAAAATATTACTTCCAGTGTGACGCACCTGCAGGCAATTTATATTTCTATCCCGATAAGACTAATAACCCCACAAAGACACAGAAGGTTGAAGGCTTCTATCCCTGCGGAAGAACTCACACAGTTACTGATGTAAGCAACTATTACTCAGGCTATGTACAGAACGGCAGCACTAAATCAGAGGATCTGCTGGTGTGGATTGAAAGATATCCTCACGGCGACGCCGATGGTGTAAGACAGGCACATGCTTCTGCTTCATTAACACCTGAAACAGCGATTGCTCCGAGATCCTGATCACTTATATAAAGGAATTAATATGAAAGAAGGTCTATGACCTTCTTTTTTCACAGGAGGAAGATATATGGAACCTATGGATGATGCATCCACGATGGAAAAACAGCTTCTTGCCCGTGCATCCGCCCAGCGTATCCCCATGAACGGAAGCGTTGAACTGCTTCCCTTATGCAACATGAGCTGCGATATGTGCTATGTGCGTATGAGCAGAGAGGAAATGGAACACAAAGGACGCATCCGCTCTGTTGAGGAATGGACAGAGATCGGTACACAGATGCAGAAGGCAGGTGTACTCTTTCTGTTATTAACCGGCGGTGAGCCTCTGCTGTACCCTGGTTTCAAAGAACTCTATCAGATTTATAAAAAGATGGGATTTATTCTCACCATTAATACCAACGGTACACTGATCGATGAAGCATGGGCTGACTTCTTTGCCCAGTTCAAGCCGCGCCGCATCAATATCACACTGTATGGTGCAAGCAGAGAAACTTACGAAAGACTCTGTCATAACCCTGATGGTTTTGACCGTACAATCAGAGCCCTGCACCTGCTGAAAGAGAGAAACGTTGACGTCCGTATGTCTTTGTCAATCGTCCCTGCCAACGTCGATGATGTCGACGAAATGCGCAGAATTGCGGAAGAACTGGACATACCGGTACTTCTGGATGGATATATGCTGCCGGCAACGCGTGAACGCGATCTGCCCTTCAATATGCAGAGCAGACTGTCTCCGGAAGAAGCTGCTGCTCTGCGTTTCCACCATATGCAGCATATCTCAGCACCGGAAGACTTTGCCCAGTATGCAGCAAGTACGCTGTATACAATCAAGTATTACCGTGCCAATGAGAATTCAGCAAAGATCACCTGCTACAGCGGCAAATGTTCCTTTGCAATTAACTGGCAGGGCTATATGCGCCCCTGCGTCATTCTCAGTGAACCTTCCCCTTCTGTCTTTACTGATGGTGTTGAGGGGTGCTGGAGACAGACGGTAAAGCATTGTGAGGATCTGCGCATCAGTCAGAAATGTGCTGAATGTCATCTGCGTCCGATCTGCCGCACATGCCCGGCATCTGCATTGATCGAAACCGGAAGCTATACAGACGTACCGGAATACTGCTGTAAATATGCCGAAGAATTTGAGCGTCTGCTGAACAGCGTTGTAACTCTTGCAGACTAAGAAAAACCGGAGATATATGCATGATTTAATTTGCATATACCATCCGGTTTTATTGTTCAGTAATCACTTCAGCATATACAGCTGAGCATATTACCAGAATTCAGTTTTTTACGGAATAAGAATTACTTCTTGTTCTTCAGTGTGAACCATACAGCAGCAGCCAGTGCAGCACCTGCAACAGCAACGCCGCCGATGATACCGGGATTGAAGCCATCACCTGTATTTACACCTGTCTGAGGCTTTGTTTCGGGCTTTGTTTCAGGCTTAACTTCAGGAGTTTCAGGCTGAGGTTCAACCTGCTTGTCAGCACGGATCAGTTCACCAGTTTCCAGATTTCTGGAGTACTTCTTCATGAAGTCCCACATCATCTGAGCATCCGGTGCATAGTTCCAGTGACCCCAGCTGAGGATTCTGTTCATGGAAACTTCAACGCCCTTTTCGTTTTCGAATGTACCGCCGATGATCTGGCAGAGACCTTCGTTTTCGATATTTTCGTTGTATGTATCCCACTTAACGCCATACAGCTTGGAGAATTCTTCTACACCAGTTTCGATTTCAACGTCGTTCAGAGTAGCCAGCATCTTGGAAATCTGTTCGCCGCCGGAACCTTCGAGTCTGTCCCAGTCACCGAGATATTCATCTCTGTCGCCTGCAAATACGATCAGGGCAACGTCGAGAGCTTCCTTGTTCTGGTCAATCACTTCTCTGATCTGAGCTTCTGCTTCATCGGAATACTTGAACGGACCGGACTGGCCAGCACCTGCTGCGAACAGGCCTGTGTTAACCATAACGTTGTTCATTGTATTTCTGCAGCCTGCGGACAGACCGGAGATGTAGAGTCTGGATGCATCAACCAGCGGATAGTTGGCAACTACTTCAGCAACGCACTTTGTGAAGTCGGAGCCAGGTGTCTGGTTAGCATCGTTTGTCATAGGATCATAGGAGTAACCCTGGTATGTATGACCCTGCCATTCAGGGCAGACCAGGATGATGCCTTCTCTTGCAGCGATCTGAGCCCAGCCGGATGTATCGTACTGAGTTCTGGGATCGTTTGTATTGCCATGCATCAGGAATACTGCAGGAACTGTACCTTCCTTAGCACCTTCTACACACTTAGGTGTGTATACATAGTACAGAGAGTCAATACCGTCACCATCAAAGTCGGACAGTACAACATCACGTGTGAATTCATCATTGATGCAGTCAACAGAGTCGAAGAGCATGTATGTCTTTTCAACTGTGTTGGGGTTCCAGTACCAAGTACCAACTGCCTGTCCTTCAGGAGCGATGTTACCGATACGGCCGAATCTGGACAGAACTGTTTCCCAGGCATTCTGGAATGCTTCAGCATCTGTTTCTTCTGCTGTATTTTCAACAACGATTTCGAAACGGCAGTCAGGATTTACTGTAGTAGTGATCGCAGCACCTTCAACAGCCTTAGTAGCCTTGTTTGCTGTCTTATAAGCTTCTGCAGCACCCTTGGAATTGGATACATATGCAGGAACGGAATATGCAGGAACTGTGCCGCCTTCGCCGCCGATTACAGCAACACCGGCAACGCCCCAGTTCTTCTGAGACATGTACTTGTTAACAAATGTAGCGCCCTTGCCGAAACCAACGAAGTTGAGGTTTGTTGTCGGACCAAGCTTGCCGCCCATGATGTCCATAGCAACTGCCACATCTTCTTCACCATAATCTTCACCCTGAGGTCCGATTACGATTGCCATGGAAGCTGTTTCAGCGATGATGTCGGAAACGCCGAGTTCATCGATGAATGCCTTTGCTTCTTCCTTAGTCATAGCTTCATCTGTCCAGATCATGAACTTAGGAGCATTTGTATTGTTGACGGTTTCAATGCTCAGAGAAGCAGCTTCGGAGAATACCCATACGTTTTCAGCAGCGTTGTAGCTGTTGACAGCATCGAGATACTTTTCAACCAGTTCAGGAGTTGTATCTACCTTAGCCTTGCATCCATCAGCGGATACTTCGATTGCACCTTCCCATGCGGAGTAGTCTTCCTTCTTAGCTGTACCATTCTGCAGACCGGAGAGAACAGCATTCATGTCATTGAGGTACTGAATGCTCATTTCATTGGGACGCTGGGGGTTGTTTTCCCAGAACTGCTGCCATCTGTGACCGGCAAGAATTCTCGGAGAAGCCATCTGACCTACATAACCCTGCAGTTCAGTTACAGCAGCTTCCAGAACACCCAGAGGGTTAGGACCTGTTTCCCACAGAGCCCATACGAAGCCGGAGCCAACGGAGTCACCTGTGAAGACAACTTCGTTTTCAACATCTACAAAGCATACAGAACCTTCTGTATGTGCATGTGCTTCAACAACCTGATATGTACGTCCGCCGACTGTGAATTCCATTGTTTCACCTTCACCGGAACCCAGATTTGTTACATCATACTTGGCAATTGCCGGTCCGAGGTAACCGCTGTTATCTTCAGAACCAACATAAACGCCCTTGACGTTGATGTTTTCAGCAACTGTTTCATTTAATACAAGACCCACATGGTCTCCATGGTTATGTGTGAATGCGAAGTATGCATCCTTTTCACCAACCATAGCTTCGACGATCATCTTAGCGTCTGCTTCCTTCTGGGAACCAACACCGGAAGGATTGCCGCCATCAACGATCAGCACTTCTGTTTCTCCAACTACGAAGTAGATGGAAGACGGATTATTCATATTTCCGTCTGCGTCGTTTGCACCGCCGGGTAATGCTTCTGTTTCTTCATCCATGTGATAAACATTTTCCTTACCCTTGACTGCTTCGACCTTCCACGCACCGGCTTCAGCGTAGCCATCAGCCAGATCAGCGAGGAATTCTTCAGCTGTAACTGTGGGAGTTACAGGTGTTTCTGCAGTTTCTTCACCTTCAGCCATGACTGTCGCAACAGACGCAAAAGCCATCGCAGCGGATACGGAAACATACAGAGCCTTCTTAAGAATACTCATTTTGCTCTCCTCCAATTCTTATCAGCACAATGATTCTGAAAACCGTGCCCAACCTCAAAAAGGCACAGTTTATAGGTAATTTAACTCTATCGGCAGGCAGGATCAGTGTCAATCACAGGGGATCAATGCATTCAATTGTTGAATGCACAATTGATTCGTTTTATGCAAATCGCTTCATTTGCATGCCTGTTTTCAGATATGGAAAGTGATTTTCCATTGTCTACGTTCGGGTATCAGAAAGACGCAAATCATATGCATCTGTCTCACATTGATTTACATCCATCCGCAAGTCATTTCTGTACTTTCCAGAGCCTCAGACAGCACACAAAAAGAGAATCCACGCTCGGACTCTCTTCTCTTCAGCAGTTGAAATCAGCTTTCACAAGCTTTGCATCTTCTTTCTCCTGTACTGCCTGAAGCTGTTTTAAAGCCTCCTGCAGATAATTCTCCGCAGTACTGAGTATTTCCCCTTCCGCAGCCTTAATACCGCATACAGCATACGCATGTGCCATGCATGCATACAGCAGATAGCCAAGGGCATTGGTTACCGTCGAAGCAATAGCCGCACCCGTAGTGATGCTGCGGGCAGCAGCCTGCTGAACCGGATCCTTTCTGCCGGCCGCATCCTTTCTCAGCAATGCGATCGCTGCTTTCAGTTCCTTTAACATCAGCTTCGCCTTCTTCGCATCTTCGCATTCACTGTACGCTTCCGTCATCCGCAGAAGATCGGCATACTCCTCTTCTTCCAGAAGCGGCAGTACAGTTTCTTTCAGCAGCGTACAGGACCATAGAAGCAGTGTCTTCAGAGAGTGACGGTTAATCTCCTTCATCAGTTCCCGGATGACCTCAGCCTCCATATCGGCATACATCTTTTTCAAAGCCATGGCAATTATTTCAGATCATAGCAGGGCATAGTATCCGGAGTACGGAACTCATGCTTTTCATAGTAGCCGATCAGTGTACCCTTCTCATCACGCAGGGCATACATGTAGACATCCTTGTTTGCTTTAGGATTGAAGAAAGTATGAATCACATTGTGCTCTTCCTTCTCGCCAAACCAGGATACAACCTTTTCAATCATCGGCACAGTCTCAGGACGATGGCAGTCAAAGATGCACTTGCCCAGCAGCGCCTTTCCGCCCCATGCCGCATACGCATCATGAGAAGCAGGATTCATATAGATGATGGTATTTGTCAGATCACAGATCACCACCGGTGCGGGATCTGTTTCCAGAATGCTTCTGAAGAAAGGTGTCAGTACAGGCATTCTCACATCTGCACTTTCCGGATGCAGTTCAGGATAAGTCTGATAACCATGTGCACTGAGCCATGCATCATAGTCCAGTGTCACTGTACCATCCTCATCCACCAGTGCAGGTACACCTACACCTTTGTTTTCACGTACTGCATCAAAAGTGTTTCCTGTATCTCTGATAACAAGGAATTCCTTTAGAGCTGCCATGGAACCTGTCATATCAATCATTTCATAGGGAATGTTCTGTTCATCAAATGCTGCACGGCACTTCACACAATCCGGACACAGCATGCTTCCGTAGATCTTTACCATTGTTCAATCCTCCTGTTTTTCTATGATTATCCTCTTACCGAATCAACAATACAATTTATTTACTTTGAAAACAGCACCGGTGTATCCACCGATGCTGTCTGTCTATTCATCCAGTACTTCTATACTCTTAATCAGAAACTCATTTCCTCTGCGCAGATATGTATGCTCACTGCCGCAGTGCGGACAGATCTTACCGTACTGTACAGTAGGATATTCCTGCCTGCATGTTTCACAGTATGTCACGGCATCGATCTGTTCGATGCGCATCTCACAATCCTGCAGAATCTCTTCCTTCTTTTTTGCCCAGTTCCAGCAGTCGATGAGATATTCATGGATAATGCCGGAGACTTCACCGATCTGCAGCGTTACTGCATTTACTCTGGAAATCCCGTTATCTTCCGCCACCTTTTTTACATCTCTTACGACATAGAAGGTAACACCTAATTCATGCATGCTTACTTCTTCCTGTTGATCATGATCTTGCCCATGCGCTTGATCTGATAAGGAATAATCGCACCGAACTTCTCTTCGGCAGTAATCATTGTTGAAGCTTCCGGGATATCACGATGCAGATGAATCGCATCGAATTCACACTTGGTTGTGCAGACACCGCAGCCGATGCACTTGTTGGGATCAACAATCGTCGCACCGCAGCCCAGGCATCTTGCCGTTTCCTTACGTACCTGTTCTTCTGTCAGATTCATATGGCAGTCCGCAAAAGGCTTTGTTTCCGCCTTAGTACGGGCGGCCTGACGAGGTGTTTCATCATAGCTTCCTGCCTGGATATCCGTCTTGTTCAGTTCATTAAATTCCCAGCGGTTGCGGCCGATCGTCATATGACCGCCACGGGCATAACGATGCAGGGATTCGGATGCGAACTTTCCTGCTGCGATAGCATCAATGGCAAACTTAGGACCTGTATACACATCACCGCCGACAAAGATATCAGGCTGACCTGTCTGATATGTCAGCTTATCCGCAACAATGGCAGGTCCATTGAAGCTGACATCTGCTCCATCGAGCAGATTGCCCCAGACAGTCTTCTGACCAACCGCAAAGATGACTCTGTCACATTCCAGGGTAATGCTCTCATTTTCATCATAAACCGGTGCGAATCTGCCGCTGCTGTCCTTGACGGATGTGCACTTCTTCATGACAATACCGGATACCTTGCCTTCTGTTACCAGAACTTCCTTCGGTCCCCAACCGTTCATGATCACAACACCATCTTCCTTTGCTTCTGTGATTTCTTCTTCGGAAGCAGGCATTTCCGCAAGTGTTTCCAGAGACAGCTGTGTTACTGAGGATGCACCGGAGCGGATAGATACACGGGCTGCGTCAATCGCAACGTTGCCGCCGCCGATGACAACAACTCTGCCGTTATATTCTGTACCGCCTCTTGTGGCGTCATGCAGGTATTCGATCGCAGTCATCGTACCCTCAGCATCATCATTAACAATACCGGGACGACGGCCTTCGCTGCAGCCGATGGCAATGTAGAAAGCCTTATAGCCTTGAGCTCTTAACTCATCGAGTGTAATATCCTTGCCTACTTCAACACCGCATCTGATCTCGACACCCATTTCCTTCATGACTTCGATTTCAGCTTCGATGACATCCTTTTCCAGCTTGTAAGAAGGAATACCGTAATACAGCATACCGCCCGGCTTTTCATTCTTTTCGAATACCGTCGGAGCATAGCCTCTTTCGGCAAGATAGAAGGCAGCGGATAATCCGGCAGGACCGGCACCGATGATGGCAATCTTTTCAGGCAGAGAATCCATATATGTACTTGCAGGAACTACCTTGGCCGGAACAAATCTTGTTTCAGCCTTGAGATCCAGATCTGCCACGAATTTCTTTACAGCATCGATCGCTACTGCTTCATCGATTGTTCCGCGTGTACATGCATCCTCACATCTTCTGTTGCAGATACGACCGCAGACAGCCGGGAACGGATTCTGCTTCTTGATCAGAGCCAGCGCTCCCTGATAATCACCCTGAGCAGCCTTCTTCAGATAACCCTGTACAGCAACGTGGGCGGGACAAGCAGTCTTGCAGGGGGCAGTACCCGTCTTATGTGAGTTAATACGGTTGTTGTCACGATAGTCAGGATCATACTTATCCTTGCCCCACTTCACTGCATCCGGCAGTTCCTGGCGGGGATACTGTACTTCTGTACCATCCTTGCGGCACAGCTTCTGACCAAGTCTGGTTGCACCGGCAGGGCAGTATTCCACACATCTGCCGCAGGCAACGCACTTTTCCTTTTCGACATGCGCAACATATGCGGAACGGGAAAGATTCGGTGTATTGAACAGCTGAGATGTACGTAAGGCATTGCAGATGTTGACATTGCAGTTACAGATACCGAAGATCTTGTTTTCACCATCGATGTTTGTAATCTGATGTACAAAACCGTTATCCTCCGCACGCTTGAG
>JAZUHS010000143.1:0-3280 GCA_045641845.1 Bulleidia sp.
GTTTTACAAGGCTGTCCCCTGAAGTGTCCCCTGAGAATTCCGCCCCTTCAGATTTTGGAGACCCGTTCTCTTTTGGGTTTAGTGAGAACGCAGTTTTTCGATAGTGCGTTTTGCTTTCCCTGTACTGTCCTGTTTGTCATAATGAATTGCATATACAAGACAAACAGTTGTTGTCAGAAGAAAGGATCATGTTTATGAAGAAAGCTTATATTTCCGCAGATATCGAAGGTATGGAAGGTAACGTATCCCGTCTGCAGTCCAACTCTGCATGCAGAGACTTTACAATTGCAAGAAAGCGTCTGGCTCAGGATGTCAACGCAGCCATCGCTGCATGTTTTGATTCCGGCTATGATGAAGTACTCGTATGTGATGGTCATGCGGATATGGAAAACCTGATCATTGAAGATATGGATCCTAGATGCAAGCTGCTCTCCGGCGCAATGAGAAGCAGTCTGCAGATGGAAGCGATCGATGATACATTCGATGCATACATTTCCTTCGGTCATGCCGGTGCTGGTTTGACTCTGGGTGGTGTCATTGACCACTGCTACAATGGCGGCAAGATCTATAATCTGCGTTTCAACGGCATCACAATGAATACTGAAACAGTAGCGAATGCACTGGTTGCCGGTTACTATGGTGTACCGTTAGTTGCATGCATCGGTGATAAGGCTCTGGCTGAAGAATGCAAAGCCTTTGTTCCCAATGTCGAAGGTATTGTGGTAAAGGAAGGCAGAAGCCGTTTCTCCGCAATCTCCGTACATCCTACAGTTGCCCGTCAGATGATCTATGATGGTGTTAAGGCTGCACTGGCAAGACGTGATGAAATCAAGCCGATGGAATGCCCGGAAGAGCTGACAATGGAAATTGACTTCAAGGATTCCAATATGGCAGATACAGCTTCTCTGGTACCTGGTGTAAAGAGACTCTCTCCGAGAACTGTTTCCTTTACATCTGATCCGGAAACAGTCTTCAAGGTACATGAACTGCTGTTCTTCCGTGTTGTTGACCAGATGATGTAATGATTCATGGGGGATGGCTGCTGAAAGGCAGCTGTCCTTTTTGTTTTTTTCGGGAATGGATCAGGAACTGGAAATTTCGTGGAAATACTGAGTTTCCGATTTTTCTCGTACAAAAACAGATGCATTTATTAGGGAATGTTTGTTTTTCTCTTTTTTTCATTGCACTTTCTGTATTTATTCTTTGTAAAGGCTTACAAAACTTGAAATTCATTTTCTAAGAAGTACAATAGCCAAGGCAAAGGGAGGTATTATAAAAATGAGTGTAAATCTGAATGAACTGCTCGCTAAGTATGAAGAATACAAGGCGATGAATCTGAAGCTGAACATGTCCCGTGGTGTTCCCAGCGTTGAACAGCTGAATCTTTCCATGGCTATGATGGATGTGCTGAATTCCTCAGTTGATCTGACATGTGAAGATGGTTTTGACTGCCGTAACTATGGCGTGCTTGGTGGTATTGATGAATGTAAGCGTCTGCTGGGAGATATCTGTGAAGTTCCCAGTTCCAACATTATTATCTATGGTAACTCCTCTCTGAGTATCATGTATTCCCTGATCTCCGATGCAATGACACATGGTGTTGCAGGCTCTGTTCCCTGGGCAAAGCTGGACAAGGTAAAGTGGCTGTGTGTTGTACCCGGATATGACAGACATTTCGCAATTACTGAGTATTTCGGTATTGAAATGATCAGCGTTCCGATGTTAAAGGATGGTCCTGATATGGATATGGTTGAAGAACTGGTATCCAGTGATGACTCCATCAAGGGTATCTGGTGTGTTCCGAAGTATTCCAATCCGGATGGAACAACTTATTCCAACGAAGTGGTTAAGAGATTTGCCCGTCTGAAGCCGGCTGCTCCTGACTTCCGTATTTACTGGGATAATGCATACTCCGTACATCATCTGTACAGAGGCACAAAGGACTATCTGCTGGAAATTCTGGATGAATGCAAGAAGGCAGGCAATCCTGATCTGGCATATAAGTTTACTTCCACAAGTAAGATTTCCTTCCCTGGTTCCGGTATCGCTGCACTGGCGACATCCGATAACAACATCAAGTGGGTAAAGAGATCTCTGTCTACATCTACAATCGGTTATGACAAGGTAAACCAGCTGAGACACGTACGTTTCTTCCATAATGGTGACGGTGTACGTTCTCATATGAAGAAGCATGCAGCAATCCTGCGTCCTAAGTTCGAACTGGTAGAACATATTCTTGCGGATGAACTGAGTGAACTGAATGCTTCCTGGACAAAGCCTAACGGCGGTTACTTCATCTCTCTGGAAGTACCCGGACATGCTAAGGAAGTTGTACAGATGTGCAAGGACTGCGGTATTCAGCTGACTCCTGCAGGCTCTGCTTATCCTTATCATAAGGATCCTAACAATTCCAACATCCGTATCGCTCCTTCTTTCCCTTCCATTGATGATCTGGAACTGGCTACTAAGATTCTGTGCCTGTGTGTTCAGATCGAATATGCAAGAGAAGCAGAAGCTAACGCGTAATTATCAAGCAGCTGGACGGTACTTCGGTACCGTTTTTCTTTTTGCATGCATCACCCTGATAAAAAAATGATTTTTCTGAATTTGTGAAGGGGAAAATCCTGTTTGAAGCAATATATGATAGCAGGAGGTAATGATAAATGAATGAATTCAGATTTACAGACAGAATTGTCTTCAATGAAGTTCTGCACAGAAACCCTGAAGTCATGGTAGACATCGTTAATCTTTTCCATGACAAGAAGCTTCACTTCGCCGGAATGGCAGGGGAGGAAAATGAAAAGCGGATCCTGGAAGGATGCAAGGCCGGACGCTTTGATATCCATGCAAGAGATGATGACGGCTGCCTTACTTTACTGGATATGCAGATGGGTAAGAGTGAGGATATCAGATGGCGCATGAGGCTGCACCCGGCATACCTGGACATGAGCTACTGGATGTACGAAAGACAGTTCCGTCATTATGATGCGCTGATGATCTTCGTTACTGAGCAGGATCCGTTTGGATACGATGAAGCAGTATACAGCTTTGGTTTGAGCGAAGCAGAGTCGCATAAGGACCTTGGAATGGGTGTGTTCTGGCTCGTACTGAATGCATCAGGTAACAGAGAACATCCTGAGATATATTGAAAGGCAGAAGAACTGTCAGTTATGAATAAGGCAATCAAGTATCGTATCTATCCGACGGAAGAACAGGCTGTTATGTTTGCGAAAACATTCGGGTGCTGCCGGAAAGTATATAATCTCATGCTTGCAGATAA
>JAZUHS010000144.1:0-42650 GCA_045641845.1 Bulleidia sp.
ACCGGTTATGCGACGGGTCCGCACGTGCATTTCTATGTCACCTTCAACGGAGAACGTGAAGATGCATGCTCGGGCTGGGTAGATTGCGATGCTCTGTACGGATGATGGAATTTGCATTGCTGGCAAGCGGCTCCAAGGGCAACAGCTTTGTCATTGTGGATGAAGATTCCAAGGTCATGATTGACTGCGGAACAACAAAGAAGCACCTGCTTGCTTCACTTGAGAAGACAGGTGTACGTAAGGAAGAACTGGATGCTGTGGTGGTTACACATGATCACTCCGATCATGTCTCCCAGATCCGTCATTTTGCGGATACAGCAGTATATTCGCCGGTAGATCTGCCGGATGTGGATATCTTTGCCGTACGTCCGCTGCAGCAGTTTACGATCGGCTCACTGCGTTTCACGCCGCTGGCGCTTTCCCATGATGCCCGCAATACAACGGGTTATATCATCGAAAGCGGTACAGAGAAGCTGATCTACATTACCGATACCGGTTATGTAAACAGAAAGTATTTCCCGTACCTGCAGGATGCGGATTATATCATCATGGAAAGCAACCATGATGTCGGCATGTTGATGAAGACACGTCGTCCGCAGTATCTGAAGGCACGTATCTACAGTGATGAGGGACATCTGAACAATGAAGATTGTGCAGAAGTTCTCAGCAGCATTCTGACTCCTAAAACCAAGATGGTGATTCTGGCGCATATCAGCCAGGAAGCCAATACACGTGAAAAAGCACTGCAGGCAACTGTATCGGTGCTTCGACAGCGGACAGACACACTGCATCCCGATCTGATTGTATCGGCAGCGGGACAGTTTGAAATGATCCGGAAAGGAATGAGTGATGAAAAAACTGATCCTGGCACTGTTAGCTGGACTCCTCGCATGGAACGTATGGCTGACGGTAAAGCTGAACAACTTTCCTTATACTGAAAATGAACAGGGACAGACAGTCATACAGCATACAGTCAACAGCTATACTTCCGAAGTCAGTGAGATGGCAGGGAAGGTACAGTCAGGTATTGTATCTGTAGAAAGTATTGCTGTAGCAAGTACTAGAACTGTATCCGGTGTCATTTTTGATGTGGATGAGGGAGGTGCTGTCTACATTTTTACAGAATGTTCCGCAACTCGTTATTCCGATCAGATGAATATTACTTTCGATAATGGTCTGACATATCCGGCGGCAGTTGTCGGATTTGATGAGGAAACCAATCTTGCTTTACTGACCTGCACTCCCGGCTTTACGGTAGAACCTCTGCATGCCGGCAGCAGTGCTCTGGTCAAGCAGGGGGATTATGTTGTCGGAATCGGCGGCCGCAGCATGCGTACGCTCAATGCCTCCATCTATTCCGGTATCTGCTCTGCTTCCGGCTTCCGCCATATTACTGCAGATTCTCTCTGGGCTGCGGAGATGCTGGATTTTGACGCAGTACTGCAGAGTGAAAGCGAAGGCGGCGCATTGTTCAATGTCAATGGTGATCTCTTAGGCATGCTGGTGACAGCACCGGCAGAATGCTTCGGTGGTCGTACGTATGCAGTTGCCATTGATGAAATGAAGATTGTCTATAGCGAAATGATGCAGGAAGGCGGCGTCAGCCGTACAGCTCTGGGCCTGGTCGGCAGTGATGTTGCGCAGCTTCATGCTTATGAAAAGAGTGCCCGCAATCTGAAACTGGATATGACTTCCGGTGTTCTGGTTACACATATCTATAATGGTTCACCATTAGAGGAAATCATGGTAAAGGATGACGTGCTGATTATGATCAATGATATGGAAATCAAGGATCAGCTGACCCTTCGTGAAACTATGTATTCATTGACACCAGGCGAACCGATTGTTCTGAAGTTCATCCATGAGGGTGAAGAAAAGACGGAAAGTGTGCAGCTGTCATGATCAGAATCATTACCTGCGGCAGAGTCAAGGAAAAGTGGATGCGTGAAGGCATAGAGGAATATGCCAAGCGTATCCGCGGCTATGACAAACTGGAAATTGTGGAAGTTCAGGATGAGAAAGCACCGGAGTCCAATTCTCCTGCGGAAAACGAACAGGTGAAGAAAGCGGAAGGGGATCGCATGCTGGCAAAGATCAAGGATGATGAATATGTTATTCTGCTGGATCTGGCCGGTAAGACTGCTTCTTCTACTGACATGGCATCCCGCATTCAGAATCTCTATACTTCCGGCAAAAGCAGAATCGTCTTTGTGATCGGCGGTTCACTGGGACTGAGTCCGGAACTGATTGCCCGTGCGGATTACCGCTGGAAGCTGTCGGACTGTACATTCCCGCATCAGCTGTGCAGAATCATTCTGCTGGAACAGATTTACCGCTGTTTCCGTATTCTGCATAACGAGCCCTATCATAAATGAGACAGACACGGATATCACATATACGGATATTCGTGTTTTTTCTTATTTCTAAGCGGCAGGCGATGGCAAGCGGGAAAGCGGATGATATAATGACTTGGCTTTTATAAAAGAAAGCTGAAAAACTGAATATATATGTCCTGATCAGAATCAGGATGTAAGGAGAAATTATGTTAGTACCTGTACTTTTATTTATTGTCGGTCTTGTCTGCCTGATCAAGGGCGGAGACTGGTTCGTCGATGGTGCAACTGCTCTGGCCCGCCGTTTCCATTTACCGGAACTGCTGATCGGTGCAACTGTTGTTTCCATCGGTACAACTTTGCCGGAAGTCATGGTTTCCACAATGTCCGCACTGGGCGGTCATGGTGAAATCGCCTATGGCAATGCCATTGGTTCCGTTATCTGCAACGCTGCTCTGATTGCGGCTATTTCCATTGTCTTCAAGCCGGGTGATGTTGATCCCAAGTCTCTGCGTATGCCGGTTGCCTTCTTCTTTGTGGCAGCTGCGATCTATTGTGTATCTGCATATGTCATGGGTGAATTCACAAGAGTTGTCGGTGTGATCATGTTAGTGGTCTTCTTCGCTTATATGTATGCGAATGTAAAGCAGATGAAGAATGCACCTGCGGAAAATGATGACGAAGATGAAGAGATGATGTCTTTAGGCAAGACGATTCTTCTGCTTGCTGTTGGATCTGCTCTGATTGCGCTTGGTGCAAATCTTCTCGTAGACAACGGTACACTGATCGCTCAGGCTCTGGGTGTTCCGGAATCTGTTATTGCCCTGACATTTGTTGCACTGGGTACATCTTTGCCTGAACTTGTCACTGCTGTAACAGCACTGGTCAAGGGTCACAGTGATCTGTCTCTTGGTAATGTCATTGGTGCCAATGTCTTCAACCTTGTGCTGGTATCCGGTGTATCAGTAACGCTGGCTCCCTTCAAGGTACCGGCAAGCTCCATGATCATGGGTATGAATTCTTCCCTGGTAATGGAAATTCCCGTGATGTTAACAGTAATGCTGGTGCTGTCGCTGCCGGCGCTGTTCAAGGGCAAGCTGACACGTCCGCAGGGTATCCTGCTGTTAGCGATCTACGCTGCCTTCTGCTGTGTGCAGTTCACAATGTAATCATGAGTCAAAAAAAGCTGAAGTTTTCACATTGCTGTGAGACCTCAGCTTTTCATATGCGATCAGAGTTCGACGTATGCCTTTAAGAGGTTAGTTGTATTGCGTACACCATCTACATGGGAGCGTTCATAGCCATGAGATGCATAGACACCGGAGCCGATCAGACCGTGACGAACATCATAGCCGGCACGTAATGTTGCTTCGGCATCAGAACCGTACATCGGATACAGGTCAAGAGCGTAGTCGATGTTATTGGCAATGGCTGTCTTGACCAGTGCTGTTGTGACATCGTAGTCATAAGGTCCGCCGGAATCCTTCGGACAGATGGAAACCTGACGTTCCGTACATGTAAGGCCCAGACCTACACAGCCCATGTCTACGGAAATGACTTCTGTAATATCTGCAGGCATGCCGGAACTTGCACCATGACCTACTTCTTCATAAACAGAGATGAAAGCATAGACCTTACGCTTAGGTGTGCATTCGCCTTCCTTGATCATCTTCGCCAGCTTGAGCAGGATCGCTACACTGAGCTTGTCATCGAGGAAGCGGGACTTGATATAGCCTGATTCTGTAATACGTGTACGGGGATCAAAGCAGACCAGATCGCCGACATCAATGCCGAGCTTTCTTGTATCTTCCTTTGTCTTTACATCTTCATCCAGAACAACTTCCATGGATTCCCACTTTCTCTGTTCTGTAGAGTATGTCTTGTTTACATGAACGGAAGGATCGTTCATCTGTACTGTACCTTCATATATCTTGCCTGTGACTCTGCTGTAAACGCGCACGTTTTCTGCTTCGGCATTGTTGGGGTTCATACCGCCGATATTGAGCATGCGCAGTCTGCCGTTGGCTTTGACTTCCGCAACCATGCATCCAAGTGTATCGATATGCGCTGCCAGCACCAGCGGATTGCCTTCGCCGCCAAGATCAGCTACAACACATCCCTTATTGGTTGTGACGCAGGCACATCCGAGCTTTTCGAATTCCTTTCTTGTATATTCTGTTGCGTTGTTGGTGAAGCCGCTGGGACTGTCGATGGCCAGCAGGTTCTTCAGCTGTGTTAATGTGTAATCCATAATAGTTATCCTTTCCAGTATTCACGAAAATATGCGTGTCTATTCTATCATGAGAAGCAGACAGGAATGCAGATATGCAATATGCATACTGTGTTTTGGATACTGTTCTGTTGTAGAATGGAAACAGCATATCCCGAAAGGAGCTTTACATATCATGATCAGAAGTTCAGGTGTTCTGATGGCTATCCCCTCCCTTCCCTCTCCTTATGGAATCGGAACCATGGGCAAGGCTGCAGAACAGTTTATTGATTTTCTTGCAGAAGCAGGACAGACCTACTGGCAGATTCTGCCGATCGGTCCGACCGGTTTCGGCAATTCTCCTTATACAGAAGTATCTACATTTGCCGGCAATCCCTATCTCATTGATCTGGATCGTCTGATTGAAGACGGTCTTCTCAAAAAGAGTGAACTCAAGGGCATTGACTGGGGCGATGATCCGGAAAAGGTAGACTATGGCAAGCTTTATAATTCCCGCCGCAAAGTACTGCAGAAAGCAGTTGATCGTCTGCCGCTGAAACATCCGGAAGACTACTATGAATTCCTGCAGAAGAATCCCTGGCTGAAGGACTACGGTACTTTTATGGCCATTAAAGATGACCGCAATGGCGCGGCATGGACCACCTGGCCCAAGGAACTGCGCAATCATCGTTCGGAAGCAGTGCGCAAGGAAGCAGAACGTCTTGCACAGGAAATCATTTACTACGAAAGAGTACAGTATCTGTTTTATAAGCAGATGATTGCCCTGAAGAAATATGCTAACAGCAAGGGCATTCAGATCATCGGTGATCTGCCATTCTATGCGGCTGCGGACAGCTGCGATGTCTGGGCTAACCCGGAACAGTTTGCAATCAGTAAAGACTATGAAATGAGCTTTGTCTCCGGCTTCCCCGGTGATGCCGGCAATCCGAAAGGACAGAAGTGGGGCAATCCGCTGTTCAATTGGGAATATCAGAAGTCACAGAACTATGCCTGGTGGATCGGCAGAGTCGCACATATGCGCAATATCTGCGATGTCATTCGTCTGGATCACTTCCAGGGCTATGATCAGTTCTTTGCCATTCCTGCCGCAGATCCTGATGCCAAGAACGGACATTGGGTACAGGGTCCGGGTCTGGAACTGTTTAAGAGAATGGAAGAAAAGCTTGGCAAACTGCCGGTCATTGTCGAAGACCTTGGTCATCTGACCCCTGCATTCCTGGCTATGGTTAAAGCTTCCGGCTATCCCGGTATGCGCATTCTGGAATATGCTTTTGATCCCAATGATCCCGGCTCCCTCTACATGCCGTTCCAGCATGAAAGAAGCTCTGTCTGCTATCTGGGTACACATGATAATGAAACACTGGCTGGCTGGCTGAAGAATCCGGAACAGAAGAAGCGAGTGGAAAGAGCTGTACAGGTGATGGGTCTGAATGAAAAGGAAGGCTATCACAAGGGTATGTTAAGAGCCCTCTGGTCTTCTCCTGCGGATCTTGCGATTGTGCAGATGCAGGATCTTCTGGAACTCGATAACTCTGCCCGCATGAATGATCCGGTCAACTGGCAGGGGGCATGGACATGGCGCATGAAACCGAAGGCAATCACTGCTCGAATGACGAAGGAAGTCAAGAGCAGAATGCTGCTGTTCTGCCGTAATAACTGGAATGCGGAAAAGATCATTGAAAAACTGAAAGAAACTGTCAGAACAAAGAAAACAGCTTAAGGTTTGTATTGCCCAAAAACAAATGTAACCGCTTGCCGTTTGCATTGCATTGTAATAAAATGAATGCAGTCAATGAACGGGAGGTAATATCATGAAGACAATTTCAGTAACAGTAGTTGACCCGGTAGGTTTACACGCACGTCCTGCAACAATCGCAGTAAATGCAGCAGGTAAGTTCAAGAGTGAAGTTAAGGTTGCTTATAAGGGCCGTTCAGTAAACATGAAGTCCATCATGGGCGTTATGTCTCTGGGTATCCCTACACAGTCTGAAATCACTGTTTCTTGCGAAGGTGATGACGAAGACGTAGCTGTAAAGACAATTGAAGAAGTACTTCGTTCTCAGAAAGTAATCGCTTAATTAAGACTACCAGGATAAGGGAGCGTGCGTTTGCATCTCCCTTTTTCTAAACCATTTCACGAAAGGATAATCAAAATAATTATGTATCAGGATGATTACAAGCGCTGGCTTGAAACAGATCTCATTGATGTAGATCTGAATACAGAATTACAGAACATCAAGGATGATGACAATGCCATCAAGGAACGTTTTGCTGTTGCCCTGAAGTTTGGTACAGCAGGTCTGCGCGGAACATTAGGCGCAGGTACAAACCGCATGAATATCTGGGTAGTTCGTCAGGCTACTCAGGGTGTTGCTGACTGGGTTAAGACACAGGGTGGTAACCAGACAGTTGCAATTTCCTATGACTCCCGTCTGAAGGGCTGGAACTTCGCTAGAGATGCTGCCGGTGTTCTGGCTGCTAACGGTATCAATGTTCGTATCTATGACGAACTGATGCCCGTTCCTGCACTGTCCTTTGCTACACGTTATTACAACTGCAACGCAGGTATTATGCTGACTGCTTCTCATAACCCTGCTCAGTACAACGGCTTCAAGGCTTATGGCCCCGATGGATGCCAGATGACTGATGACGCTGCAGCTGTAGTTTATGATTCCATTCAGAAGACAGACGTTCTGACAGGTGCTAAGTACATCTCCTTTGCTGAAGGTGTTGAAAAGGGTCTGATCAAGTTCGTTGGCGAAGACTGCAAGGCTGCTCTGTATGAAGCAATCGAAGCACGTCAGGTTCGTCCGGGTCTGTGCAAGACTGCTGGTCTGAAGCTTGTTTACTCTCCTCTGAACGGTACAGGTCTTGTTCCTGTAACTAAGGTTCTGAAGGACATGGGTATCACAGATATCACAATCGTTCCCGAACAGGAATATCCGAACGGCTACTTCACAACATGCTCTTATCCTAACCCTGAAATCTATGCAGCTATGGAAAAGGGTGTTAACCTCGCTAAGGAAATCGGTGCTGACCTGATGCTGGCTACAGACCCCGATGCTGACCGTGTAGGTATCGCTATGAAGTGTCCGGATGGTTCTTATGAACTCGTTTCCGGTAACGAAATGGGCGTTCTGCTGCTCGACTACATCTGCGCAGGCCGTATCGAAAAGGGCACAATGCCTGAAAAGCCCGTTGCAGTTATGTCCATCGTATCCACACCTCTGGCTGATGCAGTTGCTAAGAACTATGGTGTTGAACTCCGTCATACACTGACAGGCTTCAAGTGGATCGGTGATCAGATTGCCAAGCTGGAAGCTGACGGTGAAGTTGACCGCTTCATCTTCGGTTTCGAAGAATCCTATGGCTACCTGGCAGGACCGTATGTTCGTGATAAGGATGCTATCATCGGTTCCATGCTGATCTGCGAAATGGCTGCTTACTATCGTTCCATCGGTTCTTCCATCAAGGAAAGACTGGAAGCAATCTATGCTCAGTATGGCCGTTACCTGAACAAGGTTGACAGCTTCGAATTCCCTGGTCTGTCCGGTATGGATAAGATGGCTGGAATCATGGCTGAACTCCGTGCTAATCCTCCGAAGGAATTCGCAGGCCGTGCTGTTACAACAGTTACTGACTACGAAAAGCCTGAAGAAACAGGTCTGCCTAAGGCTAACGTTCTGATCTATGGTCTGGAAGATGGTGCAACAGTAGTTGTTCGTCCTTCCGGTACAGAACCTAAGATCAAGACTTACTTCACAACTCTGGGTAAGGATCTGGCTGCTGCTCAGCAGGAAAAGGATGAACTGGCTGCTGCAATCAAGCCTATTCTCTCCTGATTTCCGATAAAGAAATGAACGAACAGTCCCGTGTAAAAGCGGGGCTGTTTTTCTATTCGTCTGGAGAATGAAAATTTCGCGTAAAATAAGAAAGCGGTTTCTATTTGAAGTCTGAATAATGGTATCATTATGATTAGATAAAACCGAAGTGGTAATGAATATCGGAGGATAATTATGGATCGACTCAAGGTTGAACGATTCCACCAGGGATCATGTATTGATGCATACCGTATGTTCGGTGCACACATTACAAATGAAAACGGTAATGGTGTTCGTTTCACAGTTTATGCACCTCACGCAAAGAGCGTTAGTGTCATGGGTGAATTCACAGGCTGGGAAAAGAATCCGGTACCGATGACTTTAACTGAATTCCCGGGCATCTGGAGTGTCTTTGTACAGGGTGTCAAGGAATGGGATTCTTATCGTTACAGAATCGTAGGCTCCAATGGACAGGTTCTGGATAAGTCTGACCCTTATGCTTTCTACAGTGAAACAAGCCCGGGTACAGCTTCCCGTGTATTTGATATCGATAAGATTAAATGGGCAGATAAGAGATGGATGACACAGAGAACAAAGAACTATGATCGTCCTGTCAATATCTATGAAGTATATGCCGGCGGCTGGAAGCGCAATGACAAGACACCGTATTCCTACAAGCAGCTGGAAGAAGAACTGATTCCCTATGTAGTGGAAAACGGCTTTACACATATTGAGATGCTGCCGCTGAATGAATATCCGTTTGAAGGTTCCTGGGGCTATCAGGCATACGGATACTTCTCCTGCACATCCCGTTATGGAAATCCGAGAGAATTTGCTTCCTTTGTGAATGCATGTCATAAGGCAGGTGTCGGTGTCATCATGGATATCGTTCCTGTTCACTTTGTAAAGGACTCTTTCGGTCTGCGCTATTTCGATGGTGAACCGCTGTATGAATATGCAGATCCGGTCAATGCGGAATCCGAATGGGGCACAATGAACTTCAATATGTGGAGTGAAGAAGTACGTTCCTTCCTGATCTCTGCAGCTGCTTTCTGGTGTGATGTTTATCATATGGACGGTATCAGAATTGATGCTGTATCCAACCTGATTTTCTGGGGCGGAAACAAGGCACGTGGTACAAATGAAGGTGCGCTGAACTTCATGAAGAGAATGAACTACTCCATCACAACGAACTTCCCGTCTGTTATGATGATCGCCGAAGACAGCTCTGACTATCCGAAGGTAACACATCCGACAATCTATGGCGGTCTTGGCTTTGACTATAAGTGGGACCTGGGCTGGATGAACGATACACTCAAGTACTATGAACTGGATCCGATCTACAGAAAGGGTGATCATAACCGTCTGACTTTCTCCATGGCTTACTTCTATGGTGAAAAGTTCATGCTGCCGTTCAGCCATGATGAAAACGTTCATGGCAAGCATACAGTTGTCGATCGTATGTGGGGTACATACGAACAGAAGTTCGCTCAGGTACGTAACCTGTATGCCTACATGTTTGCACATCCCGGCAAGAAGCTGAACTTCATGGGTAATGAAATTGCTTCCTTCAGAGAGTTTGATGAGCGTAAGGAACTCGACTGGTTCCTGCTGAAATACCCGATTCATGACAGTTTTACTAGATATTTCAAGGATTTGAACAAAATTTACTCTTCACATTCCTGTTTATTTAAGTATGATTATGAACTGCGGGGGTTCAAGTGGATCAACGCAGACAACGCACAGCAGAGTATCTATACCTTCTATCGTGCCGATGAAAAGGAATATATGGACTGCGTGTATAATATGACACCAGTATCCTATGAGAATTATGATATCTTCGTTCCGCAGGAAGGAACCTATACGGAAATCCTGAATTCGCAAAAGTATATCTACAATGGATGCAACATGTGTAATTTCAAACCAGTAAAGGCATGGAAGAGTAAGGTTGAAAAGCCTTATCCCGGACAGGAATACGGCATTACAATCCGTATCGCTCCGTTCTCCGCCATCTGGTTCACATGCCCGGTAGTAAAACCGAAGGCAAAGAAGCCGGCAGTAACAGTCAAGGCGGAAACAAAGACAGCAGCTCCCGAAGTAAAGAAGGAGAGCGCAAAGACAGAAAAGACAGTTTCCGAACCTGTAAAGACTGAATCTGCAGTAAAGGAACCTAAGCAGACAAAAAAGTAAAAAGCTGAAAGATTCTGCAGGTTCCGGAAAAATCGAGGGTGAACATGTTTAAGAATAAAGAAGAATTTAAAGACGAATTTCTCCGCAGACTTGTAGAATCTTACGGCTGCTCCATGGAGGAAACACATCCCACTGAAAAGTACATGGTTCTGGGCAACATGGTCAGAGACTATGCCTGCATGAACTGGAAGGACACTAAGGGCGCTGCAAAGTTCCATGAAGCAAAGCAGGTTTATTACTTCTCTATCGAATATCTGCTCGGTAGAATGCTGACAAGCAATCTGAAGAATCTGGGCATCTTCGACATGGTAAATGAAGGTCTGAAGGAACTCGGCATTGAATATGAAGAAATCGCAGCTCTGGAAGCTGACCCTGGTCTGGGTAACGGCGGTCTGGGCAGACTCGCAGCCTGCTTTGTAGACTCCGGTGCTTCCCTGAACTATCCGCTGAACGGTAACTGCATCCGTTATAGGTCCGGTCTGTTCAAGCAGACAATCAATGAAAAGGGCGAACAGGTTGAAGTTCCGGACTACTGGATGTCCATCGGCAATCCCTGGGAAATCCGCAAGCCTAAGCATAAGGTAACAATCAACTTCTTCGGCAGAGTTGAAACATCTTATGACATCAAGGGCAAGATGCATGTTAAGTATGTAGATACAATCAAGGTAAATGCTGTACCTTACGATATGGCAATTATCGGTGCTGATACAAAGATGACAAATACTCTCCGTCTGTGGTCTGCTGAACCGTCCGAAGAACCGGTACGTTTCATGACTACAACAGAATATATGTCCATGGTAGATAATATCTGCCTGTCCCTGTATCCTGATGATTCCACAGATGCAGGTAAGAGACTGCGTCTGATGCAGGAATACTTCTTCGTCTGCGCAGGTATCAACAGCATCATCAGCTCCCACCTGAAGCAGTACAAGACACTGAAGAACCTGTCCGAAAAGGTAGCTATTCAGATGAACGATACTCATCCTGTTCTGGCTGTTGCCGAACTGATGCGTGTTCTGATGGATGACTATGGTTTCGAATGGGATGATGCATTCAAGATCACAAAGGAAACTCTGGCTTATACAAACCATACAGTCATGAGTGAAGCTCTGGAAAAGTGGCCTCAGGCAATTCTCGATAATCTGCTGCCTCGTATCGGCATGATCATCGCTGAATTCGACCGCAGATACTGCATTTTCGCAAGAGAAAAGACAAACGGCAATACTGCTGTTGTTGAAAAGACTCGTGTTCTGAGCAATGGCATGGTACACATGGCTAATCTGGCTGTGATCGGTTCCCATTCTACAAATGGTGTTGCTAAGATTCACTCTCAGATTCTGAAGGATGACCTGTTCAAGGAATTCTACAGCATCTGGCCTGAAAAGTTCTCCAACAAGACAAACGGCATCACTCCCAGAAGATGGATGCTGTACTGCAATCCCCAGCTGAAGGCTCTGCTCGATGAAAAGATCGGTACAGGCTATCACAAGGATTATGATGAATTCGAAAAGCTGATGGCTTTTGCGGATGATGAAGATACACAGCAGAAGTTCCTGGCTGTGAAGAAGGAAAGAAAGGAAATTCTGGCTAAGTATATCCTGGATGCTACAGGTATCGTAGTTGATCCTGAATCCATCTTCGATGCACAGGCAAAGAGACTGCATGCGTATAAGAGACAGTTCCTGAATATCCTGAACGTTATCTATCGTTATCAGAGAATCAAGAGCGATCCGTACTATACAATGCCCAAGCATACTTATATCTTCGCTGCTAAGGCAGCTGCAGGCTATAAGTTTGCCAAGGAAGTAATCAAGCTGATCAACAACGTTGCAAAGGTAGTCAACAACGACCCCGATGTAAAGGATATGATCAAGGTTGTATTCCTGCCTAACTACTGCGTAACAATGTCCGAAGTACTCGTTCCCGGTACAGATATCTCTGAACAGATTTCCACAGCCGGTAAGGAAGCTTCCGGTACAGGTAACATGAAGTTCATGATGAACGGTGCTGTTACACTGTGCACACTGGACGGTGCTAACGTAGAAATCGATGAACGTATCGGCAGAGAGAACGACGTTATGTTCGGTCATACAGTTGACGAACTCAACGCTATGAAGTATGACTACAACCCTCGTACTTACTACGAAACAGACAGCCGTATCCGTAAGGTTATGGATACTCTGATTACTCCTACATGGACAAGCAATCCCAACGAATTCCGTATGATCTATGAAGAAATCCTCGCTAAGGGTGATGAATTCTTCGTTCTGGCTGACTTCGACGCTTATGTTAAGGCTCAGGAAGAAATTGAAGAAATCTATCAGGATCGTTCCCGTTGGGCAAAGATGTGCCTGATCAACATCGCTCAGTCCGGCTACTTCTCCAGTGACCGTACAATCGATGAATACGCTAAGGAAATCTGGAACATCAAGCCTCTGGAAATCTAAATCCAAGAAAACCGGCCTGCGCAAGCAGGCCTTTTTCCGTTATGCCGGAAATGAAAGCAGTTTTCCTGTTTTTATGTAACAAAAAGCAAATAAAAGAAGAATAATTAAAGGAATCTGTCTCGCTGGTGCAATCGTGATGACAGCGCTTACTCAAAATAGGATATAATTGTTAAATCAAAAGAAAGGATACTACTTACAATGGCTAAATTTCCTGAAGGCTTTCTCTGGGGCGGTGCTACTGCTGCAAACCAGTTTGAAGGCGGTTTCTCTGAAGGCGGCAAGGGTGTAAACTCTTCCGACTGCACAACACGTGGTTCCAGAACAGTACTGCGTAAAGTTACATATAAGACACAGGATGGTGTTGTACACGCTGATCCGATGTTCGGCATCAACGCTCCCGTACCTCCTGCAGCAACTTATGGTGTTTATGAAGGTTATGACTATCCCTCTCACGAAGGTATTGATTTCTATCATCACTACAAGGAAGATATCGCTCTGTTCGGCGAAATGGGTTTCAAGACATTCCGTCTGTCCATTAACTGGGGCCGTATCTATCCTACAGGTATGGAAGAAGAACCTAATGAAGCAGGTCTGAAGTTCTATGATGATATCTTCACAGAATGTGAAAAGTACAACATCAAGCCTCTGGTTACTCTGTCTCATTATGAAACACCGATCGGTCTGACAAATGCATGGAACTCCTGGACTGATGCTCGTACAGTTGAATGCTGGAAGAGATATGTCAGAACATGCGGCGAACACTACAAGGGAAGAGTTACTCTCTGGCTGACATTCAACGAAATCAATGTCTGCAACATGTCTCCCTGGATGGCTGCCGGTGTTGCTCAGTGCGACCCTCAGACAAAGGCTGATGTTTCCAAGTATCAGCTGATCGGTTCTGCATGGGCTGTAAAGATCCTGCACGAAATCGATCCTAACAACCAGGTTGGTAACATGGTTGCTTATGGTGCTAACTATCCTTACACATGCAACCCTGATGATGCATTTGCTGCTAAGAAGGCTATGCAGGGCTACCATTTCTATGAAGATGTACAGGCTCGCGGTTACTATCCTTCCTACAAGCTGAAGGAATATGAAAGAGAAGGCATCAACTTCTCTCTGACAGCTGAAGAAGAACAGATCCTGAAGGAAGGTACAGTTGACTTCCTGTCCTTCTCCTACTACATGTCCGGTGTATCTTCCACAAACCCTGAACATCAGGCTGCAGATGGCAATATGGGTCTTGGCGGTGTAAAGAACCCTTATCTGAAGGCTTCCGACTGGGGCTGGGCAATTGACCCTACAGGTCTGAAGATTGCTCTGATGGAACTGTGGGAAAGATACCAGAAGCCTCTGTTCATCGTTGAAAACTCCCTGGGTACACAGGATGTTCTCGTTGAAGAAAACGGTGTTAAGGTATGCCACGATACAGCACACATCGACTATCTGCGTGACCATATCGAAGCTATGGCTTCCGCAATCAACGATGAAGGTGTTGAACTGATGGGTTATACACCTTGGGGCTGCATCGACCTCGTATCTGCATCTACAGGTGAAATGCACAAGCGTTACGGTTTCATCTATGTAGACTTCCAGGACGATGGTACAGGTGATGGTGCTCGTTACCGCAAGGATTCCTTCTACTGGTGGAAGAAAGTCTGCGAAACAAACGGCGCTGACCTCGACTGATTGATCTATGACTGAAAGTGCAGAGCAGAAATGTTCTGCACTTTCTTTTTTTCATGGATGCTGAGAAACTTCAAACCTGTGCACTGGTTTCTACGGTTGAATGATCTATAAGCGATTTGTTATAATCATGGACGCAGGTTTTCCGGCTTTTTTCAATGCGCGAAATGCCGGGAGAAGGGATAGAAAAATATGGCAGGAATGAAAGCCTATCTCGATGATTTCGGGATTATGACAATCTGGATCAGTTCTACATTCTACCAGGGAAGAAGTGACAGCTTCACACTGCTCAGTGATCACGGTTATGCCGAGGGATTGCCGATCAGACAGGTAGAACAGGTTTATAACGGTACCATTTATACAGTATCTGCTCCGTTTGATATTGAATTCGGCAAGGGTTACAAGGTTCGTGAGAGCCATGGCCTGACGGTTCCGATGATTAATCGACTGATCGTCACTACAGTAAAGTTCAATGAAATGTTCTTCTATGAAGGTGAAGACTTAGGTGCAACCTATCACCGCATGCATACTGACTTTGCAGTATGGGCACCGACAGCAGTCAATGTCATTCTGCGTCTGCGTGTGAATGGCAAACTGTACGCATATCCGATGGAACGTACAGATCGCGGTGTATATCGCAAGAGTGTCATCGGTGATATGAAGAATGCGACTTATGTATATCTGGTAGAAAGAAACGGTGAAGTGGCAATCTGCACTGACCCGTATGCATACAGTTCTACTGCTAACAGCATTGAAAGTGCTGTTATTGATCTGGAGCGTGTAACAGCTGTTCCTAAGGTAGCACCTAAGGGTGAATGCACAGGTACAGATGCCATCATCTATGAAGTATCCGTCAGAGATGCGACATCCTCCATGGTGACAGGTACACAGGAACATGGTACGTTCAATGCGCTGACAGAAGACGGTACAACCTTCCATGGCATGCCTACCGGTCTGAACCATATCAAGTCTCTGGGTGTAACACACGTACAGCTGCTGCCGGTCATGGACTTTGCGACAGTTGAAGAATATCATCCGAAGAATTCCTATAACTGGGGCTATGACCCTGAACATTATCTGTCTCCGGAAGGAAGCTATTCTTCCGATCCGGATGATCCTTATGCAAGAATGATCGAACTGCGCAGACTGATTGCAGTTCTGCATCAGAATGATCTGCGTGTTAATCTGGACGTTGTCTTCAATCATATGTATGAGACAGACAGCAATAACTTCCAGAGTATTGTTCCTTACTACTACTTCCGCTACAACAAGAACGGCAATAACTCCAACGGCTCCTACTGCGGCAATGACTTTGCCTCCAACCAGCCGATGGCACGTCTGTTCATTGTGCAGACGATCTGCAAGATCATTGATCTCTATGATATCGACGGTCTGCGTTTCGACCTGATGGGTATCATTGATATCACAACAATGAATACCATCCGTGATGCTGTGCTGGCCATGAAAGACAACATGATGATCTATGGCGAAGGCTGGGATATGCCGACAACGCTGGAATGGGAACGTAAGGCCCAGATGATCAACCAGCAGCGCATGCCTCATATCGGTCATTTCAATGACTACTTCCGTGATGTCATCAAGGGTAAGACCGGTGATGATCAGCGTTATGTAAAGGGTTATGCGACAGGTGATCATGGCAACAGCTTCGGAGCTTTATCCGCACTGGCTGCTAATGTCATGGATGCACCGTACTTCAAGCGTTTTGAGACACCGGACCAGTCCATCAATGGTCTGGAGACACATGACAACGCTACTCTGTGGGATAAGATGCACTTCTGCTGCGGTAATGAAGACCGTGAAACAAGACGCAGAAGACAGCGTATGATGCTGGGCATGACCATGGTTGCACAGGGTATTCCGTTCCTGCATGCAGGCATTGAGTTCTGCGGTACAAAGAATGACAATACCAACTCCTATAATGCCGGTGATTCCATTAACCAGCTGGACTGGGAGAGAGCTGAATTCAACAAGGAAACTATTGACTATACACGTCGTGCTATTGCTCTGCGCAGAAAGTACAAGGCATTCCGTCTGAAGGATACTGCTTCTATCTTCAGAAGTCTGGATCTGAAAACTGTGGATGGCGGTATTCTCTTCTACGATATCAATCTGGAAGATGAAGAGACCGGTACAAAGCAGATCAGAGTTGTTATCAATGCGACATATGATGACAAGTGGTATACCTTTGATCCGGGCTATACCATGATCTTCGATGACATGGGCAGAAATCCGGAGATGAAGGGTACAAGCTTCAGAATTCCTCGTCTGAGCATGGCCGTCTTTACAAAATAAATCCAATGATGACCGTCTGATTTCAGGCGGTTTTCTTCTTTTAAAGAGTAGCGCGTGGTATCATGCATATAGAGAAATTACGTAAGTAATCGGAGGAAATAATAATGAGTGAAAAGCGCTTTGATGTAGTCGCTTTAGGCGAACTTCTGATCGACTTCACAGACAGCGGTCTGTCCGAGCAGGGAAATCCGCTTCTGGAGGCAAATCCCGGCGGTGCTGTGTGCAATGTACTGTCCATGTTGACAAAGTTCGGCAAGCGTACAGCCTATATCGGCAAGGTTGGTGATGATGGCTTCGGCAAGATGCTGGGCAGAGTCATCCAGGAACAGGGAATCAATGCGGAAGGTCTGCAGTATGATACAGAAGTACATACAACTCTGGCTCTGGTTCTCAAGCTGGCTAATGGCGACCGTGACTTCGCATTCTACCGCAAGCCCGGTGCGGATGTGAACCTTAAGGAAGAAGAGATTGATCCTGAACTGATCAAGGCTTCCCGTATCTTCCATTTCGGTACACTGTCCTTAACAGATGAACCGGCTAAGAGTGCAACGATCAAGGCTGTGCAGATTGCGGAAGAAGCAGGTCTGACCATTACCTTTGACCCGAATCTTCGTGAACCGCTGTGGAATACACTGGATGAAGCCAAGGAACAGATTGACTGGGGTATGAAGCATGCCCATGTACTGAAGATTTCCGATAACGAAATCACATGGTTTACAGGCAAGGAAGACTATGATGAAGGCATTAAGGTACTGCAGGAAAAGTATCCCAACATCAAGCTCATCACATTATCCATGGGACCTGACGGAAGCCGTGCATACTATGGCGGCCTGCGTGTGGAAGTACCCGCATTCCTGCAGAGCGGTACAATCGAAACAACAGGTGCCGGTGATACTTTCTGTGCATGCCTGCTGAATGCAGTACTGGACAATGGTCTGGATGGCTTTGATGAACAGAAGCTCAAGGATACACTGACATTTGCCAATGCGGCCGCAAGTATCGTCACAACCCGCAAGGGTGCGCTGCGCGTGATGCCGGAAGTAGAAGAAGTAAAGGCATTTCTTGCAAAGTAATCAATAAATTGAACGAGCCATGTACTGTCAGAAGCAGACATGGCTTTCTTAATGCCTATGTCATATCCAAGTGGGGTATAATAGCATCACAACGGAGGTACCAACATGCATTTATTCAGAAAACTCTCTGCCGGTATCGGTGTACTGGCATTAACCATGGGAATGTTCAATGTTCCCGTATATGCAGAAACTGCAGATAATAAAGATTTCGATGATTTCATGACAGCAGAATTTGTAAAGGAAATGGAAAGTGATTATCTTACCATGCATTATGCTCTGAAGAATCCTGCTGCCTATGGTGTAAAGAAACCTGAGCCGGTTATTTCTTCAGAACCGGTGGATGACTATGAAGGTGCAATTCAGGATGCACAGGAAACTCTGGCTAAGCTGGAGGCATTCGACTACAATGCGCTCTCTGATCGTCAGAAGCATGACTACGATGTCTACAGATTCGCCCTGCAGAATTCCATTGCCATGAATCAGGCATCTGATTTTGACTTTGCTTTCCTGCCTACAGAGGGTCTGATCAATAATCTCGTTACCAACTTCACGGAGTTTTCCTTCCGCGAAGAAGAAGACTTCGATGACTATCTGGCTGTACTGGCCAGTGTTCCTGCTCTTCTGGAAGATGTGCTGGAACTGACGGAAAAGCAGGCGGCAGATGGCTTCTTCATGACGGACGCAGCTCTGGACGATACTCTGGAACAGATTGAGCGTTTTGCGGAAAAGAAAGATGACAATCAGCTGATCGTGATCTTTGAAGAAGGTGTAGACGGTTTTGAAGGCTTAAGTGAAGCAAGAGCAGAAGAACTCAAGGAAGCCAATCGCGCTCTTGTTCTCAATGAATACATTCCTGCCTATGAACATGCCGGTGAAGTGCTGGAATCCCTGCGTGGCAGCCGTGCTGCGGAAGGAGGTCTGTGCGAACTGGAGGGCGGCGAAGATTATTACAGAGCCCTGGTTCGTGTGAAGTCTTCCAGTGACCGCAGTATTGAAGATCTGATCGAAATGTGCACATCCTATCTGAATCGTACGGTTGATCAGTACATTGCCATTCTGCGTTCCAATGCAAAAACGGAAGGTACAGTGAAGATGTCTGATCCGATGGAGATTCTTGATCATCTGAGCAGAAATCTGGATTACTATCCCGAGATCGCAGATGTATCCTATGTCGCAAAGTATCTGGATCCTTCTGTAGCAAATGACGGCATTGTTGCATACTATCTGAATCCTCCGATTGATGATATGGAAGAAAACCAGATCAAGATCAACGGGGATGCTGTTTCCGATCACAATGAACTGTATACAACGCTGGCACATGAAGGCATGCCGGGACATCTCTACCAGACAAACTACTATCTTGGAACAAATCCCAATCCTATGCGTACACAGCTCAGCAGTATCGGCTATGGTGAAGGCTGGGCTATGTATGCGGAAGTGGATTCTCTGAATTATGCAGGTCTGGATGCGTCTGTTGCTAAATGCATTCAGTATGAGACAGGTATCAACTACGTTCTGGATGCAGTGGTGGATCTTGGTGTCAACGGCCTTGGCTGGAAGCGCCGTGAGGTTTCAGACTATCTGGATGCCCTTGGTCTGAATGCATCCATCGCTGAATTGCTGATTGACTTTGTAACTGAAAATCCCGGTACGATTCTGCCGTACGGTACCGGTCTTGTACAGTTCATGGATATCCGTGACTATGCGCAGCAGGCTTTAGGCGCTGACTTTGACCTGAAGGAATTCAATACTGTGCTGCTCGACAATGGCGATCGTCCCTTTGAACTGGTCAAGGCAGATGTCATGACATATGTTGAAGCAAGAGGCGGCAGTGAACCTGTGCCGGCAAAGATGCCGATGAAGTTCATGGCAGCCATGGTCGCTGCCGGTGCGGTTGCTGTGGCAGCTCTGGTGCTGGCTCTGTATTTCCGCAGAAAGGATCCGATGAAGAAAAATGAAGCATAATGGCTGGTGGGACTGGCTGCAGGCAGAATGGAAACAGCCGTACTTTGCGGAACTGTCGAAGTTTGTGCATCAGGCCTATGAAACAAGAACGATATATCCGCCCAAGGGACAGGTATTCGCTGCTTTTGAAAACTGTGATCTCAGTGATATTAAAGTAGTGATTCTCGGACAGGATCCCTATCATGGCGAACATCAGGCACATGGCATGTGCTTTTCCGTCAACCCCGGTATTCAGGTACCGCCGAGTCTGCGCAATATGTACAAGGAACTGCAGGATGAACTTGGCTGCAGAATTCCTGATAACGGCTATCTGATGCCGTGGGCTCAGCAGGGTGTATTCCTGCTCAACGCTACATTGACCGTAGAAGCCGGCAAGGCACGTTCTCATTATGGCAAAGGCTGGGAAGTATTTACTGATCATGTCATTGCCCGCATCAATGAAGAACAGCATCCGATCGTCTTCCTGCTGTGGGGCAGAGATGCCCGCAATAAGGCCCGTATGATTGACCGTTCCCGTCATCTGGTACTGGAGGCTGCACATCCCTCCCCGCTGTCGGCGTATAACGGCTTCTTTGGCTGCGGACATTTTGTCCGTGCCAATGCCTTTCTGAAGGAACATGGACAGCAGCCGATCAACTGGCAGATCCCGGATATTTATGACAGACATTGAAATGAATGAAGAATGGGTCATGAATAGACGCAACCGTTCTCATGGCCTTGACCCGATCAGAAGAGCCCTGCAGTCTGCAGGGGATCCGCAGGATCATCTGCGTACGGTACATATTGCCGGTACCAACGGCAAGGGCAGTACGACTAACTTCCTCAAGGATATTCTTGTGGCGCAGGGGTATCGTGTCGGTACCTTTACCTCTCCGCATCTGATTGCCCATCGTGACCGCATCCGTATCAATGACGTATGGATCAGCGAACAGGAATTTGCGGACTACCTGAAGAAGTTCAAAGATGTCATCCTGACGGAAGATCTTGGTATGTTTGAAATTGATACGCTGATTGCCTTTGCCTGGATGAAGGATCAGAATGTAGACTACGCCCTGATGGAAACAGGTCTGGGCGGAAGACTCGATAATACCAACGTCATCCGAAAGCCTGAACTGGAAATCATCACTACCATCGGTTTTGACCATATGGCAATTCTGGGGGACCGCATTCAGCAGATCGCTAATGAAAAGGCCGGAATTATCATGCCTTACAGTCGTTGCGTGTGTGGTTATTTAGCAGATAATGCTAAAAATATTATTTCCCGAAGAGCCGCAAGAGTGCATGCTGCACTCTCCTATGTACCTGCATACAGAGACTTCAAAGACAACTCCTTCGGTTTATTTGGTGATACCTACACACTGGGCAGCGATGCCTCCTATCAGAAAAAGAATGCCTCTCTTGCGCTGTATGCGGCAAAGATGCTGGGCATCAATATTCATGATGAACGAGTAAAGCAGGCAATGCAGAACAGCAGCTGGCTGGGACGTTTCGAAACTGTCGGCACTTCTCCGCGCGTAGTTCTGGATGGTGCCCACAATGAAGAAGGTGTACGTGCTCTGGCTGCAAGCATGCATGTACTGCCGCGTCCTGTTGTAACTGTATTCAGTGCCCTGCGCGATAAGCCGGGCAGGCAGATGGGTGATATACTGCGAGCACAGAGCGATCATCTGATCGTAACGGAATTCGTCAATTACCGTGCCGATACGATGACGGATCTGGGTGATGAAGAAGATGAAATGTACAAGGATTACAGACAGGCTCTGAAGCGTGCTTATGAACTTGCCGGAGTCGACGGTACGGTTCTGATCACCGGCTCTCTGTACTTCATTTCCATTGTTCGCGAGTATCTGATGTCCGATCGCGGATAAATGGCAATAAATGTCATTCTGACAATTAAAAATGATATTGAAGAATAGCAGATAACTGTACGTTGTCTGCTTTTTCTGAAGTGCGTTTCTGTACTATAATGATCATAAGTTCTAGCTAATTTTAGGAGGCATAATAATGAGATCTAATATGGCTGCTATGATCTTGGCGGGCGGCAGAGGAAGCCGTCTTTATGATCTGACCAAGACAGTTGCGAAACCTGCAGTTCATTTTGGAGGCAAGTACCGTATCATTGACTTCCCTCTGAGTAACTGCGCAAACTCCGGTATTTCTACAGTTGGTGTGCTGACACAGTATGAGTCTGTACTGCTGAATGCATATGTTGCAAAAGACCAGTTCTGGGGACTGGATAAGAATGATGGCGGTGTCTATGTACTGACACCTCGTGAAAGAGACCAGAAGGGTCTGGAAGTATACAGAGGCACAGCGGATGCAATTACCCAGAATATCGACTTCCTGGATACAGTACAGCCTGAATATGTTCTGATTCTTTCCGGTGACCACATCTACAAGATGAACTATGAAAAGATGCTTCAGTATCATAAGGAAAAGAACGCCGATGCAACGATCGCCGTTCTGGAAGTATCTTTGAAGGAAGCTACAAGATTCGGCATCATGAATGCAGATGAAAACAACATGATCTATGAATTTGAAGAAAAGCCTGCCCATCGCAAGAGCAATCTGGCTTCCATGGGTATCTATATCTTCACATACAAGACATTAAGAGAATATCTGCTTGCGGATGATAAGAATCCCGATTCTGATCATGACTTCGGCAAGGATATCATTCCTGCATACCTCAATGATCAGAGACGACTTACAGCATATCCGTTCAAGGGCTACTGGAAGGATGTAGGTACAGTAGATTCCCTGTGGGAAGCAAACATGGATCTTCTGAAGAATGATAATGAACTGGATATGGGCGATGATACATGGAAGATCTATACCGAAGATGTCAATGCTCTGCCGCAGTATATCGGTGAAGAAGCAGAGATCGTCAATGCCTACATTACACAGGGTTCCGTCATTCTTGGCGAAGTCAGAAACTCCGTCATTGGTACAAACTGCACGGTTGCCAAGGGTGCCAAGGTTATTGACTCTGTCATCCAGCCCGGTGTTGTCATCGGTGAAGGTGCAGTCGTCACAAGATGCATTGTTGCGGATAACGTATGCATTGAACCCGGTGCTGTGGTAGGCTCTGCGGACAGTGAAACTGTTCAGCTGGTAGCAAAGAATGGCTGAGGAGAAGAGAGGACGTTAATATGGCAAAGAAGATTTTAGGCATTATTAACTTTGAAGGCGATACAGCTGCAGTCGACGGACTGGGCAAGCATAGACCGGTACCGGCAATTGCATTCCTGGGGCGCTATCGAATCATCGACTTCGTACTCAGTAACATGACCAACAGCGGCATCGAAAGAGTACAGGTATACTGCAAGGAAAAGCCCCGCAATCTGATCGAACATCTGGGCAACGGCACACATTACAACATCAACTCCAAGCGCGGCAAGCTGCGTATTCTGTATGGTGAAAAGGAATTTGCTTCGCCGGTATATAACACGGACGTTGCCAACTTCAATCTCAACATGCAGTACATCGAAGAGAACTCTGCGGAATATGTTGTTGTTGCTCCGTCCTACTTCATCTACAGTCTCGATTTTGCGAAGGTTGTAGAGGAACATGAAGCTTCCGGTGCAGATGTCACAGTTCTCTATACAGATACAAAGGCAGCCAAGGATCAGTTCCTTGCCTGTGATCTGTTGACAATGGATGGCCAAGGCAGAGTCACTGCCATTGAAGCTAACCGCGGCAGACAGGAGAATGCATCTGTATCCATGGAATGCTATGTACTGACAAAGGATCTCTTTATTGAAATGGTCAAGGATGCTGCAGATGTTTCTTCTCTGTACTGGTTCAAGGACATTCTCAGAGATTCCGTATCTTCAAAGAAGATCTTGGGCTATGGCATTGAAGGCTATGTTGCCTGCATCAATACTCTGAAGGATTACTTCCGTGTTTCCATGGAACTGCGTGATCGTACAGCAGCTGAAGGTCTCTTCAAGCCCGGCTGGCCGATCTATACACATACCAACGACTCTCAGCCTTCCAAGTATACAGAAACATCCAGGGTAACAGGTTCTGTGGTTGCCAATGGCTGTGTTATTGAAGGTACTGTCAGGGATTCCATCATTTCCCGTGGTGTTACCATCGGCAAGGGTGCGGTTGTGACGAACTGCATTATTCTGCCCGGTGCAAGCATTGCCGAAAATGCAAAGCTGGATCATGTCGTTGTCGATAAGTATGCAAAGGTTCACATCGTCAAGGAACTCATCGGTACTGCCGATAATCCCGTCTATGTGAACAGAAGAGATAAAGTATAAAAGCAAAGAGGTTTTAGTTTATGTCAAGATCCATTCTGTTTGTGGCCGGTGAGGCTCTGCCCTTTATCAAAACCGGCGGTCTGGCTGATGTCATGGGCGCTCTGCCGAAGGCTCTTGCCAAGCGCGGACACGATGTACGTGTTGTGATTCCGCTGTACAGCAAAGTCATTGAAAAGCACTATGAGGAACTGGAAAGAATCGGTACCATCCAGATTCATTCCGGCTGGATTGATCAGCCTGCCACATACTACACAGCAACAGTAGATGATGTTGTGTACTACTTCGTTGAACATCAGGGCTATTTCGAAAGAAACATGCTCTATGGCTTCGATGATGACGGCGAAAGATTTGCTTTCTTCCAGAGAGCAGTTCTGGACCTGCTGTACTTTGTCAACTGGTTCCCGAACATCATCCACAGCAATGACTGGCAGACCGGTATGATTCCGCTGATGTGCCATGCCTGCTATGCGGATGATTACCGTTATCAGAACATCAAGCATGTCTTCACCATTCATAACATGGCATTCCAGGGTAACTTCGCTCCGGATCTGTTAACAAGATGCCTTGGTCTGGATTACGGTTATTTTGAAGATGGTTCTGTACGCTTTGATACAGGCATCTCCTATATGAAGGCTGCTTTGATCTATGCCGACAAGATCACTACGGTATCTCCGACTTACTCACATGAGATTCTTACGGAAGCTTATGGTGAAAGAATGGATGCAGTTCTGCGTTACCGCAGAGAAGACCTCTGGGGTATCGTCAACGGTATCGATACAGTTGAATGGAATCCCAAGACAGATACACGTCTGGCTAAGAACTATGATCTGAGAAGCTATGTTTCCGGCAAGAAGGCCAACAAGGCTGCGCTGCAGGAAAAGATGGGACTTGAAATCAATGAAGATGTACCGTTGATCGGACTGGTATCCCGTCTGACAAACCAGAAGGGTATCTACATGATCACTGATAAGATTACGGAGATCTTGGGCATGGATGTACAGTTCGCTGTTCTTGGTACAGGTGAAACCAATGCTGAGAATGCCTTCAAGTGGATGGCTTCCCAGTATCCCGGCAAGGCTGCTTTCCTGTGCGGCTACAACGAAGATCTGGCACATCTGATCTATGCTGCTTCCGATCTGTTCCTGATGCCTTCTCTGTACGAACCCTGCGGTATCGGTCAGCTGAATGCAATGCGCTATGGTACCCTGCCGTTAGTACGTGAGACCGGCGGTCTGAAGGACACTGTCCGTCCGTACAACCAGTACACAGGCGAAGGCAATGGCTTCAGCTTCTGGGCTGCCAATGCCGATGACATGATGTATACAATGCGCTGGGCAGTAGACCAGTACTACAATAACAGACCGGCATGGAAGGGTCTGATCAAGAACGCCATGACGACGGATGTCAGCTGGGAACAGAGTGCAGGTGTATATGAAGAACTCTATTACACCATCTGCAACTGGGCTGATTAATTGAATTATTTAAAACAGGAGGAGAGCAGAGTGTGACGAAATGCTCTTTTCCTGTAAAACATCATCAAACTTTAGTGATAAGGGTATGAAAACGAACATAAAATCGGATGTTCTAATTTACCACTAAATATGGGCGGTGTTATAATAATGTCGGCAATTTAAGGAGGAAAATTCTAAATGTCAAAAGTTACAGTTAAGGATCTGGACGTTAAGGGCAAGCACGTCATCGTTCGTGTTGACTTCAACGTACCTCACAAGGGAACAGTAATCACAGATGATAATCGTATCCGTGCAGCTCTTCCTACAATCAACTACCTGACAGAAAACGGCGCAAAGGTTCTGCTGCTGTCCCACATGGGTAAGGTAAAGACAGAAGAAGACAAGGCTAAGAACGATATGGCTATCGCAGCTGCTCGTCTGGCTGAAGTACAGTCTGCTCCTGTTACATTCGTAAATGCAACACGCGGTGCTGAACTGGAAGCTGCTGTAGCAGCTCAGGAAGAAGGTTCCATCGTTCTGATGCAGAACACTCGTTATGAAAAGGGTGAATCCAAGAATGATCCCGAACTCGGTGCTTACTGGGCTAGCCTGGGCGACTACTTCGTAGAAGATGCATTCGGTTCCGTACACAGAGCTCATGCTTCTACAGTAGGTATCGCTACTCACCTGCCTTCCGCACTGGGTTTCCTGGTTGAAAAGGAAGTTAACGTTCTGGGTAAGGCAATCTCCGATCCTCAGAGACCTTTCGTAGCAATCCTCGGTGGTGCTAAGGTATCCGACAAGATCGCAGTTATCGAAAACCTGCTCAAGATCGCTGATAAGGTAATCGTTGGCGGCGGTATGTCCTATACATTCTCCGCAGCTAAGGGCGGCACAATCGGTACATCCCTGTTCGAAGCTGACAAGGTTGACGTTGCTAAGAAGTTCATGGAAGAAGGCGAAGGCAAGCTGATGCTGCCGGTTGATACAGTAATCAACAACGCATTCGCACCTGAAGGTGATATCAAGACAGTTACAGCTGGTGAAATTCCGGATGGCTACATGGGTCTGGATATTGGTCCGGCTACAGTTGCTGAATTCCAGAAGGCTCTGGAAGGCGCAAAGACAGTATTCTGGAATGGTCCGATGGGCGTATTCGAAATGGAAGCTTTCGCTAAGGGTACAATCGCTGTTTGCGAAACTCTGGCTAACCTCGAAGGCGCTACAACAATTATCGGTGGTGGTGACTCCGCTTCCGCTGCTAAGAACCTCGGCTTCGCTGAAAAGTTCAGCCACATCTCCACAGGTGGTGGTGCATCCCTCGAATACATGGAAGGAAAGGAACTCCCGGGTATTGCTATTATCCCCGAGAAGTAATTTAAGAATATGACAAGAAGACCCGTAATTTTCGGCAACTGGAAGATGAACAAGACTCCCAAAGAGGCTGAAGCTTTCATCACAGCAGTTGATCCGTATCTGACAGGCGCTGAAGGTGCTGACTATGGTGTCGGCGTTCCCTTCGTTGACCTCGATGTTTGCGTAAAGAACGCTAAGACTCTGAAGATCGCTGCAGAAAACTGCAACGAAAAGGATTCCGGTGCTTACACAGGTGAAGTATCCGTTCCTATGCTGAAGGAAGTTGGCATCACATACTGCATTATCGGTCATTCCGAAAGACGTATGTACTATGCTGAATCCGACGCTGCTTGCGCTGCAAAGTGCAAGAGACTGATGGCAGACGGTATCGTTCCGATTCTGTGCGTTGGTGAAACAGAAGCTGAATATGACGCTGGCAAGACAGCTGAAGTTGTTGAAAAGCAGCTCGCTGGCTCCCTGGCTGGTCTGACAGCTGAAGAAGTTTCCGCTATGGTTATCGCTTATGAACCTATCTGGGCTATCGGTACAGGTAAGTCCGCTGACGTTAACACAGCTGAAGCTTGCTGCAAGCTCGTTCGTGACACTGTAAAGGGTCTGTACAACGAAGAAACAGCTGCTGCTGTACGTATCCAGTACGGCGGTTCCGTAAAGCCTTCCAACATCAAGGAATACATGGCTTGCGAAGACATCGATGGTGCCCTGATCGGCGGCGCTTCCCTGAAGGTTGATTCCTTCAAGGAAATCATCGATGCTACAAAGTAAGGTTCCAATCAGATTCATCTGAAGGAATATAATTAAAAGGTATTAATAGGAGGATAATATAATGCCTAATTTCATTGATCCCATTGCTGAAGTTCACGCACGTGAAGTCATCGACTCCCGTGGTAACCCTACAGTAGAATGCGAAGTAACAACTGAATCCGGTGCTTGGGGCCGTGCAATCGTTCCCTCCGGTGCTTCCACAGGTGAAAGAGAAGCTCTCGAACTGAGAGACGGCGACAAGGCTCGTTTCGATGGTAAGGGTACTCTGAAGGCTGTTGCTAACGTTAACGAAAAGATCGCTCCCGTTGTTGTTGGTATGAACGTATTCGATCAGGCTGCTATCGACGGCGCTATGCTGAAGCTCGACGGCACACCTTTCAAGTCCAACCTGGGTGCTAACGCTACTCTGGCCGTATCTCTGGCTGCTGCTCGTGCAGCTGCTGACTCCTGCGGTCTGCCGCTCTACAAGTACATCGGTGGTACAAACGGTAAGGTTCTGCCTGTTCCTATGATGAACGTTCTCAACGGCGGTTCTCATGCTGACTCCACAGTTGACTGCCAGGAATACATGATCATGCCTGTAGGCGCTACATCCGTTCACGAAGCTGTACGTATGGGTGCTCAGACATTCCATGCTCTGAAGAAGGTTCTGAAGAAGTATGGTTATGACACAGGTGTAGGTGATGAAGGTGGTTATGCTCCTTCCTCCCTCGCTAATGGCGAAGGACCTCTGGAAACTCTGAAGAACGAAGGCCCTCTGGCTCTGATTGCTGAAGCTGTAGAAGCTGCTGGCTTCAAGCTCGGTGAAGACATCTGCTTCGCTATGGACCTCGCTGCTTCCGAATTCTACAACCCTGAAACAGGTCTGTATGAACTGACAAAGTCCGGCCAGGGCAACAAGACTTCTGAAGAAATGATCGACATGCTCGAAGAATGGACACAGAAGTATCCGCTGATCTCCATCGAAGATGGTCTGGCAGAAAACGACTGGGATGGCTGGAAGAAGCTCACAGATCGTCTGGGCGACAAGGTTCAGCTCGTTGGTGATGACCTGTTCGTTACAAATACAACATTCATCAAGAAGGGTATTGAACTCGGCGTTGCTAACGCAGTTCTGATCAAGGTTAACCAGATCGGTACTCTGACAGAAACTCTGGATTCCATCGAAATGGCTAAGGAAGCTAAGTATACAGCTGTTGTTTCCCACCGTTCCGGTGAATCTGAAGACAGCACAATCGCTGACCTCGTAGTTGGTGTAAATGCTGGTCAGATCAAGACAGGTTCCATGAGCCGTACAGACCGTATCGCTAAGTACAACCAGCTCATGAGAATTGAAGAAGAACTCGGCGACGTTGCTGAATACCGTGGCAAGAAGTCCTTCTACAATGTTAAGAAGCTGTCTGCTTAATTGATCTACTTAGGTAAAACCAATTAACAAAGACTGGCAGGTGTCCGCAAGGGCATCTGCCTTTTTTCTGTCTTCATACATCATTTCTTAAGGTGAAGGAATGTTCACTTGTAATGACAGCAGTGATATGCAAGAATACCGCAGTAGGAGGTATTTTATGAGACTGAGAAAACTATTGATTGCAATGATTGCAGTCATGATGATGGCCTGCAGCAATGCTACTGCAGTATCCCGTTCTGAAGGTGTGTCAGAGTACAAACTTAGTTCGGAATATGAAATGCTTCCGGAAGACAATCAATATGTAATTGCCGATAAGGAAAATGTTGAACGTTTCCTGCGTCATGGTACAGGTATGATCGTATTCGGCTTCCCTGCCTGCAAGTGGTGTCAGGCATATCTGCCGATCTTTAATGTAGTTCTTGAGGAAGCAGATGCAAACTGTCTGTATTACAACATCCGCAAAGATAAAGATGATGATCGTCCCTTCTATGATCAGATTGCCGATGTTGTGGAAGAACTCAATGATACCGGTGAACAGATCATCGAGTATGACAATGATGGCAGAAGCGTAATCTATATGCCGCTGGTGCTGTTTGTAGAAGAGGGAAGAATTGTTGCATACAACAATGATACTTCCATGATCAGTTCAGATGAGAATACACCGGATGCTTACTGGACGGAAGAGAGAAAAGCTGAAGTCACTTCTGTTCTGGCGGAAAATGCCGCAGAAATCAAAGCTTTGCAGGATGAACACGATGATCGTGGCTGTGACACAGGATGTGAAGTCAAACCTGCAAATTAAGGTAGCAAGGAATAGTTTGCAACTGCAGAATCCGATGTTATAATATTCGGGCATAGCGAAAGGAGCATGGTATGCTTAACGCATTATTAATGATCGTATCGGCACTTCTGATTGTGCTGTCACTTCTTCAAAGCGGAAAAACAGATGGTATGTCCGGTGCCTTCACTGGTAACGGCGGCCTGAATCTGTTCGCAAATGTCAAGGAAAGAGGTTCCGAAAAGGTAATCTCTGACGCGACAATGGTACTTGGAATTGTATTCTTTGTACTCGTACTTGCAATTCGCTTAATCTGATAAGAGACCGGCATAATACCGGTTTTTTATTTCGCTGTATTAATGAACCTGAAAAGTTCAGGAGGTAAGTAAATGATGAATCTCGATGAGAGAATCCTGGAATATCTTGCACTGCATCCGCGTGGAAACAGAAGACTGGATGATATTCTGACAGGATTGAATATGACAACATCAAGTGACTTTGTAATTCTCAGCAATACACTTGATCGAATGGAAATGAATAACGAAGTATTCCGCACTAAGGACGGTCAGTACGAAACACGTGAGATGGCCGGCGTTGTCGAGGGTGTGCTTCGTATTGCTAAGTCCGGTGTGGGCTATATTGACCGCGAGGGCTATGATGCAATCAAGGTAGAAGAACGTGATCAGGGCACTGCGCTCAATGGCGATACTGTTCTGGTCAGATGCCAGAAGTGGCAGGTTTACGGTACTGTACTGGATGTTGTACGCCGTGCTCGTGAACATGTCATTGGTACATATGAAGACAAGGGTCATGGTCTGCACTTTGTACCGGATGATGAAAAGATTGCAGAGAAGATTATCCGAGTTCTCAACAATCCTGATATCCGTCCGGTAGAAGGTATGAAGGTAATGTGCCGTATTGAAAAGTACGGCAGACCGCTGATCATGCGTCCGGAGAAGATGCTGGGTCATAAGGATGATCCTGGTATGGATATTCTGTCCATCCTGCTGGAACATGAAATCGTTCCGGAATTCCCGGAAGCTGTTATGGAGCAGCTGAATGAAATCCCGGATGAAGTGCTGCCGCTGGATAAGGAAGGCCGCAGGGATCTGACAGGAGAAGCAATCGTTACCATCGATGGTGATGAGTCCAAGGACTTTGATGATGCTGTTGGTGTAACGAAGGAAGAAAATGGCTGGCTGCTGAAGGTTTCCATTGCGGACGTATCCCACTATGTGGAAGAAGGTACACCGCTGGATGTGGAAGCACTGAAGAGAGGTACATCCACATATGTTACAGATCGTGTTGTACCGATGCTGCCGCATGCATTGAGTAATGGTATCTGTTCTTTGAATCCTCATGTAGAGCGTCTGACATTAACATGTGAGATGCATGTAAATACAGAGGGTAAGGTAACAGATTATGAGATCTATCCCAGTGTGATCCGTTCCACTGAACGTATGACATATAAGAACGTCAATCGTATTCTTGATGGTGATGAAGAACTGATCGAAACATATGCACATCTTGGTTCTCTGTTTACAGATCTGAGAGACTGTGCAGATGCAATCAGAAGCTATCGTCAGGGTAAAGGCGCAATTGACTTTGATTCTGATGAATCTGAGATCAAGGTAGATGAAACAGGTCATCCGATTTATGTCGGTCCCCGTGTGACAGGTCATGCGGAAAGAATCATCGAAGACTGCATGATCGCAGCGAATGTTTCTGTAGCTAATTTCCTGAAGTGGCAGGAGATTCCGGCTGTCTATCGTGTGCATGGTACACCGAAGGCAGAGCGTCTGAAGCAGTATGTGCAGATGTCCGAACTGCTTGGTCATAAGTTCAATCTGCGTAATACAGATATTCGTCCTACAGAGATTCAGAGATATCTGGAATCTGTAAAGGATGCAGAGTCTTATCCGGTATTAAGTGCAATGATGCTCAGATGCATGCAGAAGGCAAGATATGAGAATGTATGTGAAGGTCACTTTGGTCTTGCTGAAGAAGAGTATCTGCACTTCACATCTCCGATCAGAAGATATCCTGACCTGGCTGTACATCGTATGCTGAGAAAGTACTGCTTCAATGGCTGTACAGATGTTGCTGAACGTATGCAGGATGATGCCAAGTGTGCACAGATCGCAGAACAGTCCAGTATTCGTGAACGTGCAAGCCAGGATGCGGAATATGAGTGTGAAGATCGTAAGAAGGCTGAATACATGGAAGATAAGATCGGCACTGTTTCCGATGGTCTGATTACTTCCATCACTTCTTTCGGTTTCTTCGTCAAGCTGCCTAATACGATCGAAGGACTTGTCACTATGCAGAATCTGCGAGATGATTACTATACATTTAATCAGGATCGCATGGAACTGACAGGACAACGTACAAAGCGTACATATCGTGTTGGTATGAAAGTAAGAGTCAAGGTTGTTTCCGCAAGTGCTGAAACAGGTCAGATTGACTTCGAAATTGCTTCCAAGGGTGCAAGAGAAGAAGATCGTGGTGAATCCCGTCGTGAGACAAGAACATTCTCCGGCAGAGGTGATGGCGATCGCGGACGCAGAGGCGGTTCCCGTGGCTTTGGCGGACGTGGTTCCGCAGGTAAGAGTCATGGTTCTTCTCACGGCAGACGCAGTGACTCCGGTAAGAGTCATGGCTTCTCCAAGTCCGGTGAGCATTCCGGCAGACACGGCGATCAGCACAGAAGCGAAAGCAGAGGCGGCGGACGCAGTGGATACAGCCGCGGCGGCAATGGTCATTCCTCTTCTTTCAGCAAGGAAAGGAATCACGGCAATCATGGCAGGAAAAAGTGATAAGGAAAAAGTTATTGTCTTCAATCGTAAGGCTTCCCATGACTACTTCCTGGAAGAACGTATTGAATGCGGTATGGTTCTGACAGGTACAGAGATCAAGTCTGTACGTGCCGGACGTGTTCAGTTCAAGGATTCATATATCTCGATTTACAGAGGGGAAGCATGGATCAAGGGAATGCATATTTCTCCGTATAAGTATGGCAATATCTTCAATGTAGATGAAGAAAGAGACAGAAAGCTTCTTCTTCATAAGCTTGAAATCCAGAAGCTTCATCAGAAGGTGAAAACAAAAGGCTATACCCTTGTACCGGTACGTATGTACCTGAAGGATGGCCGTGCCAAGCTTGAGATTGCTTTAGCTAAAGGTAAAAATCTCTTTGATAAGAGAGAAAATGAGAAACTCCGTGACGCCAAGCGTGAAATGGAGAAGGCTCTTAAACTGCGTTAAGAACAGTCACAGGAGCGGAATGATATTCGCTCCTGTGGTTTCTTAAGCACTCCCCGACTGCTTGCAAAGGCTGTTACGGAGTGATATATTTCAAATGCATCGCAAGATGTTTAAACATGGGGCTGTAAAGGTTTCGACAGGTTTATGTTTGATTCAGGCTGCAGTGGAGTGGTGACCATATCACCAACTAAATTTAAACGCAAACACAAGAACAAATTACGCATTCGCTTAATAGCACTCGATGTGCTGCAATGCCCCGGCTGTAGAGTGTTCCGTCATTTTACAGCTGCGTAAAAAAACGGTAAGGTGAACCTACGCCCGTATGGGGATCCCGACAATTCACCGGGCAGATTCAGCAGACGGTGTGTTCACTGACATGCCTGCTGTCTTATCAACAGTGGACTAAACTGTAGATGCCTGAATGTGGGACGACTCTTGGACAGGGGTTCGACTCCCCTCAGCTCCACCATAAGAAAACAGCGGAATGTTAAAATTCCGCTATTTTTATGCCCTTTTTTGCACTTCTCGGAAGTGCGTTTTTTTGAGTTGTGACCGACTTTTTCTTTTTCCTTCTTCGAAAACAGAATTTCTATAAGTAAACCAAAGTAAAGTAATGAAAGAAAAATAGACGATATGGGTATCTGGCGTGAGTTTTGCTATATTAAAAGAGAACATATTGAGATAAAGGCTTATATGCCGATTGCGAAAAAGCTTATCCTGTCGGCAGAAAGCGAAAAGTACTACAAACTGTATTTGGCTGTTGAATAAATTTGATATTCCAGTTATGGTATGCCAAAATCAGACAAATAGGGATGCAAGAATACTGATGTTTTTGGTGGATGATACAATTGCCATACTCCCTTCAATGTTGGAGGTGGGGAGTGCATAGTGACGATGAAAATCTGCATTATTTACCGAACGTACATACATAAAGTGTTACTTTCAGTGAGATTTGCAAGAAAAAGACATAAAATGAGATGGATTTGAAGAGGTGGAGAGTGCTGTTGAATTCGCCCTGACTTCAACGTTGCAGTTTCTTTATGATACAAATGTCAGATCTGTTTATTCATATCTTTATTAGGAACGTAAGAGATGAACAGAAACAGTGAATGGATGTAATAAGAAGTAATCTGATCTGTATGATGTGATGATATTAATTACTATGATTTTCGTGATAATGGAGAGAAACTGGATATGAAGAAGTTTACTGTAACACTTTCTGTGCTTTGTTTGTTATTTGCCGGCTGTACACAGCCTGTAAAGCAGATTGATGTGGATTCTATATCCCCTAAACAGCAGAATGGACTGTCGAGTATCAATGCAGTTCCTTATGAGAATGGGTTCTATTACTGTGCAGTTGAGGCTTCAGAGCTTCGCTATGCAGAAGGTCTGGAAAGCAGTTTTAAGGTTGCTGATTTATCCTATAACGATGATGTATCTTCTTCAAAGAAAGATCATTTCAGTAATTATTATGATATGTATACCGGAGGGCCGTTCTATCTGTATGCGGATCGTATATTCTATCTTGCAGATTATGCGACATCTGATGGACAGACTGCATGCAGACTGTATTCCCTGCAGAAAGATGGATCCGATCGTAAGACTGTGATTGAATTTCCTTTCGAGGCAAATACGTTTCTGATTCATATGGGGAAGGTCTATGTTACAGAATTCGTGGATGCTAAGGAAACACAACTGCATGTATTCAGTACAGATGGCAAAGAGATCAAGGTTATACAGTGTGATGGCTTAGTAAATAAACTGTTTGCGGATGAAAACAGCGTATATCTGCAGATTGCTTCAGCACTTGAGGGTGGATCCTTTGTACAGCTGGATACGGAAACACTTGAGATGAAGAAAATTGCACAGGGAGAAACACTTGTATTCATCTATGAATGCGATGGGAAAGCTGCTCTGCGTGAACTGAATCATCCGATTCGTACAGATGCAGATCTTGAAGATCTTGAATCTGTATATCGAATCATTAATCTTGAAAACAATGAAGTTCTTATGGAATTTCAGGATGAAGATATATGCCTGTTTGATGAACAGTATGTCTATACCAGTTTCTATGAAGAAGGCAAGGCTGTTTACAGAATCCGTGACTGGGATGGAAATGTTGTTGATGAAATCAAACCTTCTGACAGTTTAGGTGAGCAGGGATTCTATCGTACTTTACTGCAGGATGCAGATTACTCCGAAATTATCCGTGTCATCGGACAGTCTCTTGTTTTCTGCACATATGACTTTGAAACCTATACAACGAAATTCGGTGTCTGCGATACTTCGAAAGATAACCGCGGATGCAGAATGGTCGAAGACAGATAATGGCATTACAGAGATATCGGGCGGCTGTCCGATATTTCTTCATTCAGAATACGAAGAAAACTTTGACATATAGCAATAATACAATCAGTACGTAAGCAGCAATTTAAAGAGAATATCATTATGAAACATACACTGCAGATCACACATTTAAACAAATCCTATGGGAAGCTGAAAGCATTGAAGGATGTATCACTGGAACTGAATTCAGGCATCTATGGTCTTTTAGGACATAACGGTGCAGGGAAGTCTACACTGCTGAATATTCTGACAACAACATTGAATTATGATGACGGTGAGATTCTGTTTGATGGTAAACCGATGCGTTCTGATCTGGATGGATATCGTCATGTGCTGGGATTTATGCCCCAGGCCCAGAGTCTGACCATTGATCTGAATGTGGAATCCTTTATGTATTACATGGCTTCTCTGAAGAAAATACGCAATCCGAAAGCAAGGATCAAAGAACTGCTGGAAAAGACGAATATGTGGAAATACCGCCATCGCGGACTTTCCGGATTATCGGGAGGGATGAAGCAGAGAGTAATGATTGCACAGGCATTGCTCAATGATCCGCAGCTTCTGTTACTTGATGAACCGACGGCAGGACTGGATCCTGTGGAAAGAAGAAACTTCCGTAATCTGATTGCTTCCATTGCGGAAGAGAGAATCATCATTATTGCAACGCATGTTATTTCGGATGTTGAGTTTATTGCGTCCGGAATCATCATGATGAAAAAAGGAAGAATCCTGACCTGCAGTTCGCAGGAAGAACTGATGAATAGCACAAAAGTGTATGTGACTGCTGATGATATTGATGAACTGACTAAGACAGATCCAAAGCTGAAGGTTGTAAACAGGATGTATACAGACGGAAAGATCTATACAAGATTTCTGTCTGATCAGGAATATCCGAATCCTGTACCTGCAACCATGGATGATGTCTATCTGGATTGGCTGGAGTAGTATATGATCCGGGCAGAGTGGAAACGTCTTTGGCAGAATAAGAATGTCAAAAGACTGTCATTCTTCTTTATCATACTTGCTGTACTGCAGAATGTTTTCATTGCGCTCAGCAGTGATGTTGTACAAATGCAGGATTATCTGAAGATTGTGGAACTGGCAGATCTTAGTGATCCGCAATCAGTAGAAGCTGCATATACAGCAGTGAACTATGATCTGGATGTTATAGAACAAGTGGAATATGTTCGTGCATTTGATCAGAATCATAAAGAGAAAATGGAGGAAATCAGGCAGAAAGAGAATTCTGTCATTTTCAGCAATGCCGATAGTCAGAACAGATTGAAAGCGGAAAAGAAGATACTGCAGAAACTGGACGGCTATCAGCCTGAATTGCTGAATGACCTTCCTTTCAGAAAACAGCTGGAACTGCAGAAATACTGGTCTGCAGTCTATCTGATGATCGGAATGTATCTGGTATATGCAGTGATGCAGCAGGATCGTGAAAGCGGGGTACTGCCGCTGTATGGAAGTACGGAAGTATCTTCTAAAGGAACAGGAATTGCAAAGACGGCAGTGATATTACTGATCATGATACTGGGATGGTGTTTCAAGGAATGTCTGGATGTCGGGTATCTGATGCTTTCTCATATTCCATTGCATGCACCGATTCAGCAGATCACAGGATACAGCCACAGTTATCTGTATATGACTGTACTTCTGTATCATGTATGGATGCATGGAATTAAGATCATCACTGTATTTGGAATGGTGATGGGATTTGCTGTACTCTGCAGTATGTTGAACAGTGTATCTCTTTCAGTATCGGTGCTGACGATTGCAATGATCGCAGAATATGTCACAGCAATGTTTACCAGTGCAGGATCTTCCTTCAGATATCTGAAGACATTTAATCTGTTTACATCGATGTCTGCAGAGAAGATGAGTGATGAACTGTTCGTATTTGCCTCTTTTGCTGTACCGGAAACATATATCATTACAGCAGTATCTGTTATTCTGATGATCATCCTGACAGTCACTGCGACTGTACTGTACTGCAGGTATTTCAGGAAGAGCAGCAGATCGTTGAAGAAGCGTACTATTCGCAATACTGCTCTCATTCGCTTTCAGCTGCATGAACTGCTCGGAACAGGAAAAGCACTTCTGGTTGTAATGATTGTACTGATCTATAACCTGTATGGTATTTGCAGCTACAGAGCAGTGCATAATGCAAGAGAACAGTCCTATCTGAATTTCCGCACTCATTACTTCGGCAGAATCAATGAGACACTGGTTGAAAGGATAGAAGCAGACAGGATGGAAATCTGCAGTGCATCGGAACAGATGAATGCATATTTTGAAGAATGGTATAAGGATGGACAGAGCCTGAGTGATGAACAGATTGAAATATTGAATGATCTGCAGAATAAAGCAATGAATAAAGAGAATATCGAAAGAGTCTGTGCAGATGTTATGGAACTGCAGGAAGCAGGTGCAGAGTGGTACTCCGACCAGGAAACACTGGAACTTCTGATGAACAGAAACAACAGTTTCTCAGCTCAGCTGCAGGTTCTGATGATTGCAGTACCTTTGATTGTAATCATATTCAGTGTTATGAGTTCCATGTATCAAAGCGGTATGTATCGTCTTTGTTTCAGCAGTGAAACAGGAAAGAAGAAGTATCTGGGCAGGCAGTGGTGTCTGTTTGCTATGACAGCATTGATTCTGATGGGGATTGTCTATGGTTCGCATGCCGCAAAGATACTGCTGAATCACAGCTATGTATTTATGAATGTACCTGTAAATGCAGTCGGAATTCCGTCATCCATCACATTAAGTACATGGTATCTGCTGCTCTGGCTGAACAGAATTCTAGCTGTTACAGCGTTGATTGCGGTATGCATGAAACTGTCGGAACGTTTTGATGTTACAGAAGGATCTGCATTAGTGATTCTGATCATAGCAGCATTAACAATCAGCCCGGTCGGAATCATGAATACACTGCGCTATGACTATCTGAGATATCCGCTGATCTATGCAGTAATGGTGCTGGCAGAACTGGTGGTAATCTTTGTATAGTATAAATGAACTTGGAGAATGGAATGGCAGCGTTACTACCTGATCAGAAGATGGGGAGATGTTATTCCATCCCGTTTTAAAGTGATCCACTAGAAGTGGAAAAAGTTCATCATGTGTTTTTATCCTGTGCGAATGCTGAAGCTTGTCTGGGATCCGTACCAGTATACATTTTGCTCTGTTTATGCATGTACATGTATCAATTAGGGATTTGATTTTGTAATCAATCAATCAACGTGGCGTGTGAATGGGTCTGACTTTTTCTGCTGTCTATAGATCATTTGTTTCCATTATTGAATTCTATGAACTATGCCGGATCAGTTTTCTTCCAATGACTGCTTATAGCTTGTTCCCCATTCTTCCATTGCTTTAAGGATAGGACGCATAGATTCTCCTGTTGTGCTTAGTGAGTACTCCACATGAGGTACATTGCCTTCATAGGAAAGTCGAACAATGATGCCATCTTCTTCAAGAGAACGGAGTGTATCTGTAAGCACTTTATGACTGATTCCTTCAAGACTTTTCTGAAGTTCATTGAAACGCCAGGGACGTGACATGAGATTACGAAGTACAAGCAGTTTCCATTTTGATCCGATCAGCTGCACAGTAGTTGCGACCGGGCAGGCAGGGAGATTATTTTTGCTTACCATTTGCTTTCCTCCATGTTTATTGTCATTTTAACATGGTTACTTTTATGTGCGTACTTATCTACCCATATTCCTCTTGTTAAGATGAATGCACAGAAAAGGAGAACGAACAAATGGAAATGCTTGAACTCATGAAGACAAGAAGATCTATCCGCCGATTTACAACAGAACCTGTAGAAAGAAATAAACTGGAAGCAATTGTGGAAGCAGGTCTTTATGCTCCGAATGCCGGCAGCAGACAGGGAGCACATATCATTATGCTGGAAGATCCTGCATTAATTGAACGAATTGGTATTGTGAATGCATCCTGTGAAAACAGAGCACGCTGGACAACCGGTGTAAATACCGATCAGCCTTCTATTATTGATGATCCGAATATTAAGAGCGGCTTCTACAGCTGTACAGCACTTGCCATGGTATGTATCAACAAGGAAATGACAAAGATGGTAAATCCCATCGGTACGGCATTCACATGCGCAGAGAATATGGTAATTCAGGCAGCGTCCATGGATGTAAGCAGCTGTATTGTCGGACGAGGAGAGGCTACGTTTGCTTTCCCTGAAATGCGTGCGTTGCTGGATTCCTGGGGAATTGATGAGAACCTTGTTCCGGTTGTATTTGTGTGCCTTGGCTACCGTAATGGCCCGTTAACTCCCGCAAAGCCCCGCAAGGAAGGAAGAGTGACTTTCGTAGCGGATTTATGAGTTAATTCAGATGGACTATTCTTCTGAACATAAAGAGTATTTGTATATCAAAAACGATATTTTTTAATTTAAGCCGGCAGAAGAAAGGTATGGAAATGAGATAGTACTGTCCGAACATTATGTGCAGGCATGGTCGGGAATATACAATTGCCTTTTCGTTTGACCGTGCACTCTGGATCATATCTATAGATATTCTGTTTGATCGAACGACTCCTGATGAAAAGGGGTCGTTTTTGGTTTTTTGCAAGGTGTGAAAATATGGATTACATAGGGACTCGAGATGTTTGTGCCTCCCGGACAGAAAGAACTGCTGCCTGTTAATCCGTGAGAGTACTGCTATTGTGACGATGCGTGCTGATTCCGGAAAAACGGAACGCCAATTCCGGATCAACGGTGCGCCGATCCACTTCGGCGGTCCGCAGCGTTTATGCCTCAACATGTGTAGAAGCCAATTTCAAGCAAACTTATTTACGGTGGGAGTTCCTAAGATATGCTAGAGACAATCCTGCGCAAATGCATGATTTGATGTGTCTGATTGTCTTCTAAGGTTCTTAGGAGCTGGGTACCACAGTCAATAAGGAAATTGAAATTGGCGTATTCCACAGCTTGGTAGTGCACCGTTGTTCCGAAATAATGCACCGTTCATCCATATTGAGTGCACCGTCTATAGCGGAATCTGTGAACCGTTCGAGCAAAATTTGCAACGATGCGAGCGAAGTATTATGTTGTGCGGAGATCCGTCAGGTGAATTAGAGTGCAGTAAATAAATCTGGTAGATCTTCTTGGAGTAACAGCACAGAAATTCTTCGATAGGGCTGTTCAATACTGTGGCGGTCAGGGATGCATCATCCATCCGGAAATGATTCAGTAAGGATATCAGAAAAGCGTTTGCCGGAATTATTACGGCATATGAAACCCCGGGCAGCAGCTCGGGGTTATTTAGAATGAAATTGTAAATTGAGCAATTGTGATTAACGATATACTACGCCATAGTCAACCAGGTAGCCATCCGGAACAGTCTTTCTTGCGCTGACGATGGCACCGCAGTTTACCTGTACGTAGTTGCCCAGTGTTGTGTCATGGTCAACGATGGAGCCTGCGGAAAGGATGCAGCCCTTGCCGATCTTGGAGTAGCCTTGTACAAGGCTTCCGCGCATAACAACAGAACCACGGCCGATCTTTGCGTACTTGGAGATTCTTGCTGTAGGATCAATCAGAGTAGCAAGAGTGAATCCTGCTTCTTCCATTTTCTTCATCCACAGTTCACGAACATGCGGATCACCGATCGCTACGAAGCAGACGCTGTATTCATCCTTGAATTTCATGTAGTCATTCAGCTTGCCGATGGCGCCTTCACGACGGTCATCGAGGAATGCGATGTAGTCGAAAACACCCATAGCCTGAGCGATTTCGTGACAGATGTGTCCTTGTGCACCAGCACCTAAAATTAAAAGTTTCATTATCAGTTTTTCTCCTAATCTCTGACTTAATAGTATCACATTCTTCATTCAGCTAAAGAGAAACTCATGTGAAATAAATGCGATTTTCAAAGTTTTCAGAAAAATCCGATGTAAATATTCAAGGTGTATATTACTGCTCTGCACAGACCTCTTTCAGTTCATGGAGGAAAGCTTCACAGGCTTTGGAAAGAAGCTGGTATTTCTTCCAGACAAATACCGTATGAATTTTCTTCTCGGGAGAGAAAGGAAGAAAACGGAAGGGAGAGTTCTCGCCGGCATAGATCAGATGTTCCAGGGAAATGGCGCAGCCGATTCCTTCTTCCACCATCAGTGAAGCATTATTAATCAGATTGTAATAACCCCTGATTGTGATAGAATGCCTTGCTTTTTCAGACAGATGAGTCAGAACGCTGTCAGCGGAAAAACGTGATGAAACCAGAAGCGGGATGTCAGAGAGATCTTCTTCGGTGATGCAGTTCTTTTCGGCATATGGATGATCATGACGTACCAGCAGTCCCATGGGCTCCGTGAACGGCATGCGGATGACTTCATAGCGTTCAGAAGGTTCCTCACGAAACAATAGACCAAAGTCGAGGGTTCCATGTTCCAGACGTTCAATTGTATCGACAGAGTTGGCACTGTGTACAAAGAAGGTGATACCGGGATACTTTTCCTGTGTCTGACGCATTGCTCTTGCGATCAGTGAGAAGCTTCTGCCTTCACCGGCACCGATATGCACTTCCCCGGTAATACGATCATCGGGAGAACGGAACTCAGCTTCCGTCTTATCCAGCAGAGAAACGATTTCCTCTGCTCTTTGACGAAGACGCATTCCGTCTTCTGTTAACAGCGTCCGGCGGTTAGTACGTATAAATAATGTCTTTCCAAGCTCTGCTTCAAGATCGGCCATACTGCGGGAAAGGGCGGATTGAGAGATATGCAGAAGGTTTGCGGCATTGGTCATATTCTCTTCTCTTGCGATGGCAAGGAAGTAGCGAAGAGTACGAGTTTCCATATGAGTAATTCCTCTTTCTGATATGACTATTATACATAACAGGGAATGCAATATACATATTTCACATTACAGAAAATTCTTAAGTCGGAGGCCAAGC
>JAZUHS010000145.1:0-2418 GCA_045641845.1 Bulleidia sp.
AAGTGGATAAGTATAGCAAACCTGGTGAGCTTTCAGAAAATATATTTCGATATCTCAGAGATGTAAGTATCTGCTGAATTCCTGTTTTTAGCGTAAAGGGTGGGTTGAAGATGATATTTGAATTGGACGATACAAGCAAAGTGAAGCATCTTTTTGATGGTTGGAATGAAACATTAATCTACTCGTGTATTCAAAAAGTTATGGGAAAGATTTATGTCATTGATATAGATAATCCTAAATCTGCATTTGCCTTTGTTGGTTGTTTTGGCTTCTACGCAGGTGAGCCAGAGAGAGAACTTGTTATTAACAAGCCGGATGGTTTTGTCATTATGACTCCACAAAATGAGGCTTGGGAGAAACTTATTGAAGAATGTTTTCCTACAGCGAAACGTGTTACAAGATATGCAATAAAGAAGAATACGGTATTCAATAAGGAAGTATTAAGAAAAAACGTCTGCACGTTACCTAATGGGTATGAACTGAAAAAAATTGACGCAGATATATACGATAAATGTTTAGATAGTCCTGTTACAGCAGATTTTGTTTCAGCTTTTGAAAGTAAAGAGCAGTATTTATCAATTGGTAGAGGGATGGTCATAACTAAGGATAGTATGATTGTTGCAGGTGCTTCTTCATATACAAGATATAATGAAGGCATCGAAATTGAAGTGGATACAGTTCCTGAAGAGAGAAGAAAGCATTTAGCAACCATTGTATGTTCTGCACTAATATTAAATTCCTTAGAAGAAGGTCTGTATCCAAGTTGGGATGCACAAAATATGAATTCAGTGCGATTAGCGGAAAGTCTTGGTTATGAATTCGACCATGAATATATCGCATACGAAGTAGCAAGCGATTGATGTTAGTCTTTGCAAGAAGGTTCTTTGACTTTATTGATATCATAAATCCGCCTGAACTCATGGAAAGAATGAAAAACGAACTATACGAAAGATATCAGAAATACTGCGAAGAAGTATAAAACGGAGGAATACGACATGAATAAGAACATTGATAAATTCAGAGGATGTCTGATCGGCGGTGCTGCAGGAGATGCTCTTGGATATGCAGTAGAATTTATGTTAAGGAAAGAAATTAATGTCAGATACGGTGAAGCAGGAATTACTGAATATGATCTTAACCGCGGACTGGCGCGTATATCTGATGATACACAGATGACGCTGTTTACAGCAGGTGCATTTCTGTTCGGTGATAACTCAGAATATCCTGCCGGATATATGAAACGCTGCTATCAGGACTGGTTCCTGTCACAGAATGCTCCTTATCCTGTTGAGGACAGAGCAACTCATTCGTTCCTTCTTCAGAATAAGGAACTGTTTTCAAGAAGAGCACCTGGTGGTACATGCCTTACAGCTATAATGAGCGGAGCATACGGTACAGTTACTGAACCTATACACGCCAGCAAGGGATGCGGCGGAATAATGAGAGTAGCTCCGATAGGTTTGTTTTATACTGACAGAGATACTGACGGGAAAGAAGCGGCCGGCTACGGCGGAGATGCAGCTGCAATGACTCATGGTCACACTCTCGGATTTATCCCTGCAGCAGCATTTACATATATAATTCACGCACTCAGTCGTGGTGAAACATCACTGAAAAAGGCAGTTACTGAATCACTTGATGTTGTAAGTAAACTTTATCCCGGAGCCAGACATCTTGATGATTTCCTTGCACTGATGGATGATGCAGTGCGTTATGCCGAAACCGGTGATGATGACGCATGGGTACTCGGTGAACTTGGCGGAGGATGGGTTGCAGAAGAAACACTTGCTATAGCTGTGTACTGTGCTCTTAAGTATCAGAATGATTTTGACAAGGCACTGCAGGTGTCAGTAAATCATGATGGTGACAGCGACTCAACAGGAGCCGTAACAGGAAATATACTTGGAACATTAATCGGTTATGATTCAATACCGGATAAATATAAAAAGAATCTTGAGCTGCATGATCTCATTCTTGATGTTGCAGAAAAACTTTACGATAAAGCATAACAAGGAAAATGTACTGGATGCTGAACATGAGTCTTTACTGAAAATGGAACAGCAATGCTGTTCGTATATTGCATGTGATGCTGAGGATCGTGAAAGTGCTCGTCCTGAATATGATTATGAAGCAGTACAGATAAAACTTGCTGATAATGATTATCATATAACAATATAAAAATGAATTAAACAGGAAAATTAACAAGGCAGATACTTGATGAGTATGAAATGATCTGGAATTCGGAATATACTCTTGAGTATGATGATTTTATTGATGCGTATTCAACGCAGTATAATATAGAAAAGCATCAGAGAGCGGCATCGTATTACAACAATGTTATTTCGCTGAAGCAGCATAGACTTAAGCCGAATTCTATGCAGGTGTCATTTATAACAAATCTGAAAAAAATGATAGATG
>JAZUHS010000146.1:0-16611 GCA_045641845.1 Bulleidia sp.
TGATCTGTCTGATTTTGACAGCATTCTCGATGAATTTGATCGGATTATCGGTCTGGATCGTCTCCATGTCATTCATCTGAATGATTCCAAAAACCCCAAAGGTGTCCGCAAAGACCGACATGCCAATATCGGTCAGGGAGAGATTGGCTTTGAACAGCTTCATGCAGTTGCATGCAATCATAGAACTGCGCATATTGCAAAGATTCTTGAAACTCCCTATATTGCCAAGAACGCGCCATACGGAATTGAAATCGATATGCTCAGGACAGGGGTATATGATCCTGCTCGTCTGAGTGTTCTCGAAGCAAAGTAAAAAATCTCCTGAAACAGCGAACATTAACGTACTGTTTCGGGAGATTTTCTTTTCAGTTATGCAGCTTTTCTTTCGGCAAGGATCTTTTCGATCTCCTCGATCAGTGCTTCGCGGATTTCGTTCTGCGGAACTCTGCGGATGATTTCACCCTTACGGAACAGAAGACCGGAGTTATAGCCGCCGGCAACACCGACATCGGCACGGCTCGCTTCCTGAACACCGTTTACAGGACAGCCCATGACAGCAACTGTGATATCTTCATGGATGGAAGCAAGATAATCTTCCATTTCCTTGACCAGAGGAAGCATGTTGTACTGGATACGGCCACATGTCGGACATGCGATCAGATCCGGAACATGATCCATCAGTCCAAAGCACTTCAGCAGCTGACGGCCGATGATCAGTTCATCCTTGGGCGGAGCGGAGACGGAAACACGAATTGTATCGCCAATACCCTGATGCAGCAGTGTGCCAAGAGCAGCGGAAGACTTTACAGCACTTTCAGTAAAGCCGCCGGCTTCTGTAACACCAAGATGCAGCGGGTAGGGGTAATGCTCAGCGGCTGCTTCATAAGCAGCGATTGTCAGAGCAACATTGGAGCTCTTGAAGGACAGGCAGATATCATGGAAGCCAAGACGTTCGAGGATTTCCACATGACGGTCAGCACTCTCAATCATTGCAGCTGCGCAGGGTTCACCGTACTTATCCAGGAATTCCTTTTCAAGAGAACCGGAGTTGATGCCGATACGGATCGGAATGTGTTTTTCCAGACACTTCTCAACAACCAGCTTTGTGCGTTCTTCGGAACCGATGTTGCCGGGATTGATACGGATTGCATCTGCACCGGCATCGGCGGAAATCAGCGCCAGGCGGTAATTGAAATGAATGTCCGCAACTAACGGAAGATTTGTTCTCTTTTTAATTTCGGCAATGGCATAAGCATCTTCTTCATCAAGAACTGCAGTTCTGACGATTTCACATCCGCAGGCTTCCAGTTCATTGATCTGGGCAACGGAACGTTCTATATCTTTGGCAGGGACATTGGTCATGGACTGCAGAACACAGCGGTTCTGACCGCCGATCTGTACACCGCCAACAAAAATCGGTCTAGTTTCTGTACGTTTCATAGTAAATAACCTCCGAGTTCATTATCTCACGAAGTATATTAATGAGCCATATTTGATGTATTTTTCTCAGTTTTATGAAATGCTTGGAAAATAGAAAAGGTTATGATATACTCTTTTTGCTTGTAAGGTCAGGAGGGAAACAACTATGCCTAGAGACAATATCACATTCAAGTGCTCTGAATGCGGTGAAGAAAATTACATCGGTACAAGAAATAAGCGTAAGCATGCTGAAAAGATGCAGATCAAGAAGTACTGCCCGCGCTGCAATAAGATGACTCTGCATAAGGAGAAGAAATAACCCAAGGGTTATTTTTTTTGATCCTGTATGAAGCTGGATATTCTTCCGATCGGTCTTTATGCCGAAAACAGCTATGTGCTTCATCATAAGAAGCATGTTCTGCTTGTAGATCCCGGTCGTTTTGCACAGCGTATTGCCGAAGTGATCGGCAAAGATGAAACCGTAGACGGAATTGTACTGACGCATGGTCATAATGATCATACAGGTGCAGTGGATGATCTTGCGGAAATGTATGGCTGTCCTGTATACATTCATCCTGATGACAGAATTCTCGTGGATAAGAATGGCTATGGTCATGGCTATGATGCACCGATCTATGCAGAACTCACGGATCTTTCCGGTGAGATGATGATCGGTACATTTCCGGTAACGGTTTATCATACGCCCGGTCATACTGCCGGCAGTGTATGTGTCAGAATCCGTGGGGCAATGTTTACAGGAGACACTCTTTTTGCGGGTGATATCGGCCGTACGGATCTGTTCTCAGGGGATGAGATGCAGATGCTGGAAAGTCTGAAGTTCCTTGCGACATTGCCGCATGATATTCAGATCTTCCCGGGTCATGGTCCGTCATCAACGATTGCACAGGAATTAAAGACGAATATGTATCTGATGGGGAATGTCCGATAAGGATGTTCCTTTTATTGTCTTTATCGGGTGAAACAGGTATCATAATAGGCAAGCGAGGTAAGTTCCATGAATAAGAAGATGATCTGTGCAGCAGCAGTGCTGCTTGCTTTATCCGGATGTTCCAAGAAGACTCCTGTTTCTTCCGTACCGTCAGGTTCTGCATCTGATTCCGTATCCATCAGTGCTGCCGGTTTTACAGAAAATCAGGCTGAAACATTAATGAGCTCTATTGTAGCGAATCATTGTGCGCAGGCAGGTGTTGCCTGTGAAGTAACTGCTGTATCCATCAGCGGAAATGATGTTATCGCAAATTATACATTTGAAAAGAACGGCGAAGCTGCAGAAGGCAGTGTTGTACTGAAAAATGTCACAGTCGATGCCAATAATGCAAATCTGGTAAGCTTTGATGAAAAGAAGTTTACTGAAGGTGCTGCAGAGATCAAGAAGCCCGCAAAGGGCGAAGAACAGCAGGAAGAAGCAAAGGCTGATGATTCTGAGGAAAAGGAAGATGACAAGAAGGGTGACAAGGAGAAGGACAAGGATAAAATTGCTCTGAATATCCCGAAGTTCGATATCCCTGCCGGTGCACCTGATCTCAATGAACCCGGTGCTACGGATGATGTGACTGTGGTCAGCGAACCCGGCATCCGTCTGAAGCGTATTTATGTCACTCGTGAAAATTTTGTCTGTGATGGTGTTTACGAAGGTCAGGGTACATTCCGTGTTATTCTGCTGGATATGAACCAGAAGGTGGAAGGTGTTGCTGTTGAGAAGACCGGTTATGGTGAATTCTCCGGTGTAACTCCGATCAGTGAGGGTTTCCACTACATGCTTCTGATGACAGATGACGGCGGCTGGACAATCAGCTGGGCCGCTCTGCCGGATGACATGGTGCCGCATAACTGAGAAATGCATACACAGGCTTCCGTAGAAATACGGAGGTCTTTATTATTAGTAAAAGTTATAAAAAGGAGGAAGTATGAAAATTTTAGTTACTGGTTTTGATCCCTTTGGCGGTGAACCTGTCAATCCTGCAATTGAGAGTGTAAAGCGTCTGCCCGATACAGTTGCCGGTGCAGAAATCATCAAACTCGAAGTTCCGACAGTCTGCCATAAGTCTCTGCAGAAAATCGAGGAAAAGATCATTGAATGCGATCCTGACGTCATTCTTTCCATTGGACAGGCTGGTGGACGTCCCGATATTACCGTAGAACGTATCGGCATCAACTGCGATGACTGCAGAATTCCTGATAATGAAGGCAATCAGCCTGTAGATGAGCCGGTATTCGCAGATGGTCCTGCAGCATATTTCTCCGCATTGCCCATCAAGGCAATGGTACAGCAAATCAATGAATGCGGTGTTCCGGCAAGTGTCTCCAACTCCGCTGGCACATTCATCTGCAATCACGTTCTCTATGGTGTACGTTACATCTGTGAGCACAGATATCCCGGTAAGAAGAGCGGTTTCATTCATATCCCTTTCATGACATCTCAGGGTGTCGGCAAAAGAGGGGTTCCGGTGATGGCACTGGAGGATATCGTAAAAGGTCTGACAGCAGCAATCGAAGCAATTGTTCTCAACGAAACGGATATCAAGGTTACAGGCGGTGCTGAACACTGACGATTCATATCTTAGGGTGTACTTCATAGTACATCCTGTTTTTTTCTGCAGAAACAAATGACCCGGTACTGATCTTCAGTATTTGCAAGGGGAAAAAGGCATTTGCGTGCATATAAGAGAGCAGGAGGAAAAGCTATGGAGAAAAGACTGAATGATCTTCTGAGAGCAGCTCTTGCTTATCATGTAACCGATATCCATTTCACACTTTCAGAGACATATGAGAATAAAGTGCTGATCGAAATGCGTATCGGTGGTGTGATGCGGAAAGTCCGGGCTGAAAACAGTGATGAACGTTTCTTCAGATACCTGATGTACAGAGCCAATCTGGATGTTTCCAATGTGCTGCTGCCGCAGACCGGAAGCTTTGAACAGATTGTGGATCAGCAGAGACTTTCACTGCGATTTGCATTGGTCAGCAGCTATCATCGTACTTCCGGTGTACTGCGTATACTCAATAATCATCCGACTCTCATCATTGATGAACTGACAGTACAGAAAAGGGTACTGCACTGGCTGCACCGCATTACCCTGCACCACAGCGGTCTGTTCATATTTTCAGGACCCACAGGGTCAGGAAAGACAACAAGTCTTTATACAATTCTGAATGCCTGTGAAGGCAAGAAAATCTTTACTCTGGAAGATCCGGTGGAAATTGTAAACGAGAAGTATGTACAGCTGCAGGTGAATGAGAAGCAGCATTTATCCTATGCAGACGGCATCAGGCAGCTGATGCGTCACGATCCGGATATTCTGATGATCGGTGAAATCCGTGATGAATCAGCAGCACAGATGGCAGTCCGCAGTGCCTTGACCGGACATCTGGTAGTGACGAGTCTGCACAGTTCTTCGTGCACATCGGCGATACAGCGCATGATGGATCTTGGTGTACCGCGTTATCAGCTGGAAGATGTACTGGCAGGAATCAGCAGCCAGCGGCTGTTTGAGAGAGCAGATGGCTCGCGTACCGGCATTTATGAAATCATGGACAGAAAGGAGCTGAGTTTCTATTTCACACAAGGTCATACATCAAAACTCTTCCGTACCCTTGCACAGGAAATTGAAGAAGCAGTACGCCTCGGCATTCTTACAGAAGATCAGGCGGCAGGATATCTTCCTGAGTAAGGAAGACTGCATGGCGATCAGCGCATTAATGAACAACGGTTTCAGCTTTCAGGATGCTTCTTCTGTACTGCAGACAAAAAGATCAGCGGCGGTGTACGCAAAGATACGAATGCGTCTGGCAGAAGGGGAGCAGCTGCATCATGTCTTTGCGGATGTCTGCCCGAAAGAATATCGTCGCCGCTACAGCAGCTTTGCGCCATATCTTCCGTTTCTGGAAAGTCTGCAGATGACAGTGACTGTATCAGGTCAGCAGGATCAGATGAAAAAGATGCTGGTTTCAGGTACGGTATATCCGTTCTGTCTTCTGGTAATGACAATGGCAGGTATTGCCGCATTCAGCAGATTTGTACTTCCCTCCATGATTGCATTGATGAGCAGTTTTGAGATGGAAGGCAGTTCTCTGCTGTTTCTTCAGAAATGTTCATATACAGTTTCGCTTATGTTCTTTCTTGTACTGCTTGCATCCGCTTTGACTGCAGGTATCTGTCTGATGCCAGGAAATATTGAGGAAAGCTACAGATTTGTATGCCGTTATTTTCCCGGAAGCATTCCGGTCAGACTGGCTTCGGCTGAATTCAGCAGATATTTTTCAGCTTGTCAGAGTTCCGGCTTATCAACTCTGGAAACACTGCATATGCTGCGTCATCTGAAAGATAGTCCGCTGACTGTGCTGATTGCATCTGAACTGGATCGGCTGTTTCTGCAGGGGAAAAGCATGGTAGAAGCTTCGGAAACACCATATGTGGAGCCTGCATTGACCAGATTTATGAAGATCGCTGTATATTCATCAGACTGCGAAGGTATGATGAAGGCTTATCTGAATATGGTTCATCAGCGCACCGAGACAAAGATCCGAAACTTTTCCAAAGCTGCACAGCTGATCTCATACAGCTGTGTCGGTATATTGATTGTGATTGTCTACAGGATCATGATGCTGCCGATGACAATGATATCGCAGCTGTAGCAGCCTGGAATGCTATAATGGTGAGCAGCGGAGGTGGCTGCATATGATTGAAATTTACGGTACTCTTGGACCTGCCTGCAGGGATCAGGCGACGCTGAAGAAAATGTTTGAGGAAGGCATGACAGGAATCAGACTGAATCTTTCTCATACTTCTCTCAAGCAGAGCAGCGAAATGCTGGAGGCATATGCATCTGCAGCGAAAAGTGCAGGAGTAAAAGCGGATCTTCTGATTGATATGCAGGGACCGGAGCTTCGTCTTGGTGTTATGGAGCCGTTAGTTTTAAATGATGGTCAGAATATCAGAATTCATACTGAAGGCGATCTGCCGTTTCCGAAGTTTGTCATTGAGCAGATGCAGACTGATGATCATGTTCTGCTGGATGATGGCCGTATTGAACTGCTGGTAACAAAGAAAGATGGCGTTACAGCAGAAGCTTCTATAATCCGCGGTGGACGCGTTACATCACGAAAGAGCATTAAGATCGTCGGCAGAAATGTATACGGGCCGGTACTGACAGAAGCGGATCTCAGCAATCTGCGCAATGCACATCAATTTGGAGTGACAGCGGTAATGCAGCCGTTTGTTCGCAATGGTGAGGATCTGCGCAGGGTACGGGCACTGATGCAGGAATGCGGAGCAGGTGATCTTCGTATCTTTGCCAAGATTGAAAACATGGAAGGTGTACGTCATATTGAGGAAATAATTGCGGAAGCAGATATGATTGTCATAGCCCGCGGTGATTTAGGAAACGATATGCCGTTATGGCAGCTGCCTGCAGTTCAGAAACAGCTGGAAGATGCGTGTCATCGTCATAATTGTGCATATATGGTAGTAACACAGATGCTGACAAGCATGATTGATTCACCGGTTCCTACCCGTGCGGAAGTATCCGATATCTTCCATGCTGCATATCACGGGACTGCTTCGGTAATGGTAACAAATGAGACTGCAGCTGGACATCATCCGGTGGAAGCGATCAGGTATCTTGCCCGTACAGCCGCTGAAGGTGAAAAAATGAGAAAGCAATAAACGTGGAGAAAAAACTTCACGTTTTTTCGTGGAGTTGTAATGATTACTGCCAATAAGAAAAGTGTGGAGGTAATCACTTATGAAGCATTTGAAAAACAGCATGAAAGCAGGCTTTACCCTGATTGAAATGACAATTGTCATTCTGATCGTATCCGTTCTCTTTCTACTCTCTGTGCCGAACATTCAGAAGACGATGTCGATTGTAAATGATAAGGGATGCAGGGCTCTGGAGAAGGTTGCAGATGCAGCGATTCTGCAGTACCGCATGGAGTATGACAGATATCCATCGTCGACAGGCGATCTGATTTCAGCAGGACTGCTTACACAGGATCAGATCACCTGCTCGAATAACAGAACTCTGGTAATCAGCAATGGTCAGGCATATATCGGCAACTGATGGCTTTCTGCTTGCGGATGCATGTATTGCTGTTCTGGCACTGTCTGCGTTCTTTGTTCTCTATGCTCCGGTGCAGAATAGCATTGATGAGAGCTATTATCGTTTTGGTTCATCCTATCTTCTGCAGCAGTCACGGGCGATTGCATCCTGTGAGCATCAGGAATTTTCATCCGCAGGACATACAATTCATTTCAATGCATCCGGAAATGTAAATATGGCAGGAACGGCAGTCTTCAGTTCAAACAGAAGGATTGTCTATGAACTGGGAGGTGGACGGCTTGTTTACCGATAAAAGAGGTTTTCTTTTAGTGGATGCTCTGATCAGCATCATGATCGTCAGTCTGATGTGCATGATGGTCTATGCCTCAGTATGGTCGCATGTACATGTAAAGGAAAGAGTAATAGCGGAAAGAAGAGAGAGTGAACTGATGTTTGAAAGAATGTATGAGGGTCTGGAAGAATGTACTTACTGCAAACCAGAAGCGGATCCGTAACCACACAGCTTTTAATGGCAATGATGGTAGTGTGCATGCTGCTGCCGATTACCATGCTGTGTATATCTTCAGTACGAAGCAATCTGCAATTCATGCAGGAAGTACAGGATCAGACGGCACTGCTGCAGCTGAGAAGAATACTTGTTCGATGCAGTGATCTGCAGGTAGGAAACGAGTCTCTGTATTACGAGGACTGCGGCCAGCAGCGTGTACTCAGACAGGCTGGCAGACGTCTGATCATTCAGCCGGGTACACAGATTATTCTGGATGACATTGATGGGTTATTTTTTGGATATGAGGAAGGGCTGTATTATCTGCAGTATACCCGTGGACAGGAAGTAATGAAGTGTGTGATTGCGCATGACTAAAAAGGGATTTGTCAGTACATACTTTCTTCTGATCTTTCTGTATATTGTTTCGATTTGTTCTTTGACAGCTTTAAATGATATGGATTCAATCCGTACAATGATGAATCAGCGAACAGCGAGTGCGCATTTTTCTGCTGAACTGCAGGTGATTACTGAGCTGAAATGTCTGCTTTTATCAGACGGAGATCTCTCTGGTGAATATGCAACCTCACAGGGAATTCCCTTTCGGGTTGAGACTGAAGGAGATGTACTTCATGTTTATGTTCAGGGGGAATATCCGTCACAGATTGCAGTGTATCTTGATCACGAAACACGTCAGATCATGGATTACAGAAGCTATTTTGATCATGCAACTATTGAATAAATGAGACTCTTAGGTATCTCTTAATATGCTCCTTACGTTCGTTGACAAACAGGGGCAATTCAATACAATTAAGGAGTAATCCGAATACAGGTGATATACATGAAAACTATGTAATTGCCTGTGTTCCTGAAAATTGTCAGTGCATCATTGACCAGCAGGAAATGAAGATTACACAGTCCTGTCTGTGAAGATACACGGATCATTCGTGATGTGCTGAAAAGCACATTTTGTTTCGGATGTGATTGAGGAATGAAGCATGAAGAATAAGAATTTTGGCGCATGGTGGAAAAGAGGGATCACACCTGCGGATAGACATATCAGAGCGGTATCATGCCGACACAGAAGTCTTCCGTCAACAGTACGCAGGCCTGCAGATATTGAAGAACCTGCAGTAATTGCGGAAGCTGCTGAAGAAGCAGTATGCGAAGCTGCAGTTACTGCTGCTGAGGAAAGCACACCTGTGACTGCTGCAGCTGCAGCAGGTGCTGCCGGTTTATTCGGTAAGCTGAAGGGTATGTTTGCCAGAAAGAAGACTGAAGCGGCTGTAACAGAAGAAGTTACTGTACCTGCAGAAGCGGAAGAAGAACCTGTGACAGAACCTGAACCCGACACTTCTGCAGAAACTCCTGCTGAAGATGAGATTTCTGAAGATGAAATCAAGGCATTTGTCGCAGAAGCAACAGCAGAAGAAAATGCAGAGGAAGTAACTTCCGAAGCATCTGCAGAAGATGCTGAAACAGTTGAAGAGGAAGCAGAAACTGTATCTGAACCGGAAGAAACACCGGCTGAACAGACTGCAGAAGCTGAATCTGCAGAACCGGCTGCGGAAACAGCTGCCGAAGAAGAGATGGAAGAACCTGAAGTTAAGAAGTCTCTGTTTGGACGCATGAAGGATCATCGTACAGCAAGAAAAAATGAAAAGAGAGCACAGCTTGACTGGGAAGCAGAACTTCCCCGTAATGGACTGTTTACCATGCTGCTGTTCCCTGGTTCATCTATTGACCGTGAAAACCGCGAGAAGGGTCCGGTATTCGGAAGCTTTGCATCACTGCTGGTCAACCTGATCAAATGGCCTGTTGTATGTTCTGCTCTTGTATATCCGGTTTACAGATATATCGGAGAAAAGTCCTTCAGTATTATCAGAATGAATTTCACATCAGCAGCAATGCTGGTTCTGAAGCTGAGTGTGTTCTGCTTCCTGTGTGAGTATGTTACTGTCTGGATCCTTGGCTTTGCTGCCAATATCCTGCAGAAGTCTATTGAAAAGCGTAAGCTGATTTCTTCTGTTTCCAGAGGAAGTCTTGGTATTGCGCTCGCATTTGCTGCTGCAGGTGCAGTTATGTACTTCAAGGGTTATGCGTTAGGCTTTGCAGCCCTGACTGCTGCTGCAGTATATGGCATTTCACTGTTTGCTTATGGTGTAGACAGCTGCATGAGAATGAATAAGACACTGCAGCTACTGATTATGACAGTGCTTGTCTTCGGCTTTGCCTTTGCAGGCTATAAGTACATAGAAATTGTTGCACCTGATGTAATCAAAATGGTGCAGTATATCGCAAATTTATGATGAAAGCGGAAGGGTTCGGTAAGAATCCTTCTTTCATTGGCAGGCGTAAATGATGTTAAGCCGCAGGGTATTGACAGTATGCGTATGCTATAATGTGTGAGTTGAAATTTGATTGGAGATTATGTGTATGGCAAAGATGTCACGTACTGAGAAATACAAAGAACTGAGAGAAAGCCTTCAGAGCGATTTCGGAGAAGGTCTTTCCACAAAACAGCTTTCCGAATATGAAAACAGACTTGCTGCAATTGATGCGGATAATTTTTCTGCATCCAATGCTCTTTCTGCTTCTGATGCCGGAGCGCATATCCGCAGGGAAATGCCTGCTGATGAAGCTGAAACAGATGAAATTCAAATTCCTGAAATTGCTGCAGGCAGCTCCGATCCGGATTCCGGAATTCCTACTCTGGATCTGATTCTTGGTACAGTAGCTGAAGAACCCAGTGATGACGATGATTATCTGGATCATGTGATCAGCGAAGTTAAGAAGTATAACATTGACCAGGGCAATGCCATCAGTGAAAATACACAGGTTAATATTCTCAGAGCGATTAATGTTGATGAAACTGAAATCCGTCCTGTGAAGAGTACAAAGGAAGCTTCATATAAGAAGGACACTGCTGATATTCCTTTCATTTCAACTTTCTCGGAACGTACTTCTTCAATTCCTGAAATCGTTGAAGAACCTGAAGTGTCCAAGGAAAAGACTGTTGCTGATATCAGTGCTGAAGTATTCAGCATGATGGAAGAAGAACCGATTCCTTCCATTACTGCTGCCAATATCCGTGTGGATGACACTGCGGAACACAGCAACAGTATTGAAGTAGGTTTCCCTTCAGCTCAGGCAAGCAGGCAGCAGGTTCTGAATCAGACCATGCAGATGCGCAACCAGCTGGATGAATATGAAGACAGCATCGGTGAAATTACAGAACGTATGCATCATACAAACAGAATCCTGAACATTGTTCTAGTAACTCTGATTCTTGCTCTGCTGATTGTACTTGCTGTTGTTCTGTGGATGATTTTTACAACAAACTAAGGTGATGAATATGAGAATTAATATTGCGATTGATGGCCCCAGTGCTGCAGGCAAGAGCACAATTGCCAAAAAAGTCTGTGCAAAGCTTGGCTATGTACATCTGGATACAGGTGCAATGTACCGTTGTACTGCGCTTAAGGCAGTACGTACAGGTATTGCTCTGGATGATGAGGAAGCAGTATGCAGTATGCTTCAGCGTACAGTCATTGTTCTGAATGCAGAAGGTGAAGTATATCTGGATGGCGAAGATGTTTCTTCCGCTATTCGTACAGATGAAATTTCCATGGCTGCCAGCAGTGTTTCCAAGCTGAAGCAGGTACGTGCGGATCTGGTTGCACGTCAGCAGCAGATGGCCGCTGCCAAGGGCTTTATTATGGATGGCAGAGATATCGGCACAGTAGTTCTGAAGGACGCCGAAGTGAAGATCTTCATGACTGCATCTGCAGAAGCACGTGCACAGCGTCGTTATGATCAGAATATTGCAAACGGTATTCCGACCAGCGATGTTGCAACAATTGCCGAAGAAATCCGTCAGAGAGACTACAACGATACACATCGCGCCAATTCCCCGCTGGTAAAGGCTGATGATGCGATCGAAATTGATACTTCTGATCTGACAATTGATGAGGTTACTGAGCGTATCTATGCTCTTTGCGAACCTTTTCTGAATGTGGAGGAGGAAACTGAATGAGCGGAACCATTGCGATTGTAGGAAGACCGAATGTTGGTAAATCTACTATCTTTAATCGTATTGCCGGTGAACGAATTTCCATCGTTGAAGATTTTGAAGGTGTAACACGTGACAGAATCTACAGTACCGGTGAATGGGTAGGCCATACATTCAGAATTATCGATACAGGCGGTATCCGTCTGGAAGACCAGCCTTTCCAGGAAGAAATCCGTGCACAGGTGCAGATCGCCATGGATGAAGCAGATGTCATTCTGATGGTCTGCAACGGCAAACTGGGCATGACGGAAGATGACCGATTCATTGCCGGTATGCTGCAGAGACAGAAGAAGCCGGTTGTTCTCTGCGTCAATATGATTGATGACAGCAGCCGAATGGTTAACATCTACGAATTCTATGCTCTTGGCTTAGGTGAACCTCTGCCCTGTTCCGGTATTCACGGAATCGGTGTAGGTGATATTCTGGACCGCTGCATGGAGGAAATGCCTGAGGAAAATGCTGAAACTGAGCACGTAGGCACACATATTGCCGTCATAGGTGAACCGAATGTCGGCAAGTCTTCACTGGTAAACTCTATTCTTCGTGAAGAAAGATCTATCGTTTCTGATATTCAGGGTACAACCCGTGATGCAATCGATACACCTTTCGAATATGAAGGCAAGCCGTATGTGATTGTTGATACAGCCGGTATCCGCAAGCGCGGCAAGGTATATGAATCTGTTGAAAAGTATTCTGTACTGCGTGCAATGAGAGCAATTGAACGCTGCGATGTCGTACTGTTTGTCATTGATGGTGCTGAAGGTATCCGCGAACAGGATAAGCATGTTGCTGGTTATGCGCATGAAGCCGGTAAGCCGATTATCATTGTTGTCAACAAGTGGGATGCGGTAGAGAAAGATGATAAGACAATGAATGCGTTCACTGAAAAGGTACGTGTTGAATTTGCTTATCTTTCCTATGCACCGATTCTGTATGTCAGTGCAAAGACACACCAGCGTGTGAATACAATCATTCCCGAAGTTAATCGAGTTGTTGAAAATGCAGCTCGTCGTATTCCTACAAATATTCTGAACGAAGTCATTGCGGATGCACAGCTGACTACACCTGCTCCTGCAAGAAACGGCAAGCGCTTCAGAATCTATTACGTAACTCAGGTAAAGGCACAGCCTCCGACATTTGTATTCTCATGCAATGAGCCGGCACTGATGCACTTTACTTATCAGCGTTTCCTTGAAAATACGATGCGTCAGGCGTTCGATTTCGAAGGTACGCCGATTCATATTATTGCAAGAAAGAAGGTATCTGAATGAAAATCAGAGTGCTTGGTACAGGTTCCTGGGGTACTGCACTTGCGCAGATCCTCGCTGATAATGGTCACGATGTCATTATGTGGGGCATCGATTCTTCAGAAGTAGAAGATATCGAAAAGAACCATCATAACAGCCGCTATTTTGAAGCTCCTGTTTCTGAAAAAGTACATGCAACAGGGGATATGTCCTGTGTGAAGGATGCGGATGTTATTCTGGCAGCGGTTCCCACAAAAGCACTGGAAAGTGTTCTTCTGCAGGTTTCCTCGCTGGTTGAAAAGCCTGTGATTGTGATCAATGTCGCCAAGGGTTTCCATCCTGTTACACATGAAAGACTCAGCGTTGTAATCAGGAATATTATGCCTGCTGATAAGCTGAGAGCGGTTGTATCCCTGATCGGTCCTTCCCATGCGGAAGAAGTTATCGTTCGTCTGATTACTGTTGTAAATGCTGTCAGTGATAACGAAGAAGCAGCTGCGGAAGTACAGGAACTGTTCTCCAATGATTATTTCAGAGTTTACAGAAACACAGATGTCATTGGTGCAGAAGTCGGTGTAGCTCTCAAGAATGTCATGGCAATTGCCAGTGGTATTGTTGAAGGCTTTGGCCAGGGTGACAATGCCCGTGCTGCATTGATGACAAGAGGACTTGCGGAAATGACACGATTCGGTGTTGCTCAGGGCGGCAGATCCGAAACATTCCTCGGTCTTGATGGTGTCGGTGACCTGATTGTTACATGTACCTCCCGTCACAGCCGTAATTTCATGGCCGGTTATGAAATCGGTAAAGAAGGTACAGCTGTTCGCTTCATGAAGGAAAATACAAAAACTGTTGAAGGTATTCTTGCCTGCAAGGTTGTATACGAAGAAGCGAAGAAGCAGGGAATTGACATGCCTATTACAGATCAGATCTATGCTGTTCTGTACGAAGGGAAGAATCCCGCGCAGGCAATTCATGACCTGATGTCCCGTTCCCTTAAGCCTGAAAACAGAAACTGAGAATCCATAAAACTCCGGTGCATGCATCGGAGTTTTAATAAACCATTTAAAGCATCATACACGAAGAAGCTGACTGCCATTCGAAGTGCGGTTACGTCTTCATCAAAGCATCATCATAAGCTTAGGAGTTGTGGTATATAATACATAGTATGCCGGTACATTTATCAGTTAGAAGCTGTTATACGCTGCTTGACAGTACAATTCGTATTTCAGCTCTTGTCGAAAAAGCAAAACAGTATGGGTACCGCAGTGTTGCATTGACAGATCATAATGTTCTGTTCGGCGCTGCGTCTTTTATTCATGCCTGTGAAGATGCAGGTATCAAGCCTATTGTTGGTCTTGAAGCAGATGTTCAGTATCATGATGAGATTGTTCCGTTTCTTCTGCTCAGCCGCAACAATACCGGCTATATGAATCTGATGAAGCTTTCCAGTCTGATCAGCGAGCAGGATGGCAGCTGTACGGTGGAACAGCTCTGCACATATGCAAAAAACAATTTCCTGATTGCCTATGGTGAAGGCGGCTGGCTGGAGAGTGAGATGCTTGGCGAAGATCGTGAGGCACTGCGCAGAAAGCTGGAAATCATGAAGAATGAACTTCCTGTTTTTGATGTGGCAGTTTCCTATCAGGATGCACAGCTGTGGCGTAACAGCAATGATGTTCTTCGCAGACTCTGCCAGATGATGTCAATCCGCACGGTCGCAGTGAACAAGATCTTCTATCTTGAACCGCAGGATGCGGAAGCATATCGAATTGAAACCGGTATTCGTACACAGCGTACCGTAAGAGATCAGAGTCTGATCCGCTATGACGGAAGGTACTTCCTGTCTATAGATGAGATGTTCAGACTGTATCCGCAGGAAGATCTGAAGCGTACAGATGAAATCGCAGATGCATGCGTTGCTGATTATCATCTGCCGAAAACCAATCTTCCGGTATTCAATGTCAAAGGCAGCGGCACCAGCGCACAGTATCTGCAGCAGCTGTGCTTTGCAGGTCTGAAAAAGCGTCTTAACGGAAAGATGAATCCTGTCTATGAACAGCGTCTGTCTTATGAACTGAGTGTTATTCTGCGTATGCATTTTGAGGATTACTTCCTGATTGTATATGACTTTATTCGTTTTGCCCGTAAGGAAGGTATTTATGTTGGTCCCGGACGAGGCAGTGCCGCGGGTTCATTGACTGCTTACTGTCTTGGCATTACACAGGTGGATCCGGTTGTAAATCATCTGCTGTTTGAACGTTTCCTGAATCCTGAGAGAGTATCCATGCCGGATATTGATACTGATATTCCGGACAGCAGACGTCAGGATGTGATCCGTTATGTCTATGAAACTTATGGAGAAGACCATATCTGCAATATCGTTACATTCGGTACCCTCGGTGCCCGTCAGGTCATTCGTGATGTTGCCAAAGTCATGAATCTTCAGCAGAAGGAAACAGATCTGGTATTGAGACAGATTCCCAGTACTGCAAAGGCAACTCTGCAGTCTGCATATGAACAGAATCCCCGTCTGCGCCAGATCATCGGCTCCAGCGAGAATCTCAGCCGGATGTATGCTATGGCGAAACAGCTGGAAGGTCTGCCCAGACATACATCTATTCATGCGGCCGGTATCATCATGTCCCGTCTGCCTCTGAATGACGTAATTCCGACAATGCGTATGGGTGATGAAATGAAGACATCGCAGTATTCCATGGAGTATCTGGAAGAAAGAGGTCTGATCAAGATGGACTTCCTCGGTCTTCGCAACCTGACCATTATTGATGCAATTTCCGATGAAATCCGCAAGGAAGTTCCTGATTTCAAAATCATGGATATTCCTTATCAGGATACCTCCCTGTACCGTGTTTTTGCACAGGCAGATACTGCCGGTATTTTCCAGTTTGAATCAGAAGGTATGAAAAGCCTTCTTAAACAGATGCGGCCGCAGCGATTTGAAGATGTCAGTGCTGCACTTGCACTGTACAGACCGGCTTCAAAAGACAGCATTCCGATGTATCTGAACAATCGTGCTAATACAGCCGGCATTATCTATCCGCATGCTGAACTGACGCCGATTCTCAGGGAGACATATGGTGTCATGATCTATCAGGAACAGGCGATGCTCTGTGCGCAGAAGGCTGCCGGCTTTACGCTTGGCAAAGCGGATGTGCTGCGTAAGGCGATTTCCAAAAAGAAAGCCGATCAGATGGATGCTCTGAAATCCGATTTCCTGAAAGGCTGCCGCAGGAACGGATATGCATCTGAGGTTGCCGAAAACCTCTGGAATGTGATTGAAAAGTT
>JAZUHS010000147.1:0-6248 GCA_045641845.1 Bulleidia sp.
TTTCTATTGCATCAGAAAAGACACCCTTTCAGGTGTCCCTTCATCTTAGTCGTAGAATACTTTGGACAGGAAGTCCTTAGCACGATCTGTCTTAGGTTCTGCAAAGAAGGATGCAGAGTCATTCTCTTCAATGATTCTTCCTTCTTCCAGGAATACAACCTTGTTGGCTACCTTGCGGGCAAAACCCATTTCATGAGTTACAACAACCATGGTCATACCCTGCTTAGCCAGATCCTTGATGACTTCCAGTACTTCCTTGATCATTTCCGGATCCAGTGCGGATGTCGGTTCATCAAACAGCATAATCTCAGGATTCATGCATAACGCACGGGCAATTGCCACACGCTGCTTCTGACCGCCGGATAACGTGGAAGGATATGCTTCCGCTTTATCGGAAAGACCGACTTTCTGCAGATACTCCATGGAAATCTGCTTAGCTTCTTCAGGAGTACGCTTAGCCACGGACACCTGTGCCAGCATGCAGTTTTCCAGTACAGTCTTGTTATTGAACAGATTGAAGTGCTGGAAGACAAAGCCCATCTTCTTGCGCTGCTGTGCATATTTGACCTTATCGGCAAGATCCATCTTTTCGCCATTCAGCCAGATTTCACCCTGTTCCGGTCTTTCCAGACCATGAATGCAGCGGCATAAGGTACTCTTGCCGGAACCGGAAGGTCCGATCAGGCACATGATGTCACCCTTTTCAACTTTCAGACTGACATCGTTCAGTGCCTTGAGCTTACCGAAGTTCTTATAGATATGCTTGACCTCAATCACTGACGGACATCCTCCTTTCGATGTAGCGGGAAAGCCAGGATACCACAACCGTCATGCAGAGATACATTGCACCCGCAGCTAACAGCGGCGGCAGATAGTCATAGTACTTCTTTCCCAGTACCTGAGCTGCAAACAGCAGTTCCAGAGCACCGATGTTGGAGATCAGGGAGGAATCCTTGATCAGAGTAATGAATTCAGATACCAGCGGCGGAATAATGCGCTTGAACGCCTGGGGAAGGATGATTTCCTTCATCATCGTACCGTAGCCGATCCCCAGTGTTTCGCATGCTTCCCACTGTCCTTTGTCGACGCCCTGAATACCGGAACGGATCAGTTCCGTCTGATAGGCACCGCTGTTGAAGCTTAATGCAAGCAGACCGACAATATACGGATTGGCACTCATGCGCATGCCTGTGATCTTCTGATAGATTACCGGCACCCCCAGGTAGAAGAAGAGAATCTGCAGCAGCATCGGCGTACCGCGGAATACTTCGACATACACAAAGGCCAGCGCATGAAGCAGCTTGGAACGGGACAGCTTGGCTGCGGAAAAGACAATACCGATCACACAGCCGATGACAATTGCACCAATTGCCAGGAGAAGACTGTATCCCGCTCCCTTCAGCATGAACTGAAGGTTTTCAGGAGTCAGGATATCCACGCTTATTCAGCCATCCACTTCTGTTCGATTTCTTCTGCAGCAGAAGATGCCTTATAGGCAGCGATTGCCGCATTGACAGCAGTCATGAGTTCAGTATTAGCTTCGTTGGCAATGATCATGTTTTCTTCATCCTGCAGAACGCCATCCAGCAGCTTGTAGCTGCCTGTAGCTGCATAGTTCTTGGCAACAGCAGAGTCCATGATGACAGCATCAAAGCCGCCTGCCTTCAGAGGTTCAACGCAAACGCCCATATCTTCAATAGCAGTAACGACAGCACCTTCGATTTCATTGGCACAGCCTTCGCCTGTAGAACCCATCTGGGCACCGATCTTCTTGCCGACAAGATCATCCACAGTGGCGATGTCAGAGTCTGCAGCGACGATGGCTACCTGTGCGGAAATGTAATAAGGATCAGAGAAGAGAACCTTTCTGTCTTCATCATATGTAAAACCGGAGATACCAAGGTCTACCTGATCGGCCTGAATGGCAGCACAGATTGTATCGAAGGACATCTGCTTCCATTCCAGATCATAGTTGTAGCCGTTCTCCTTAAACCAGTCAAACAGCCATTCAGCCATATCAACATCATAGCCTTCCACTTCACCGGAAGCAGTCAGAGAGTCATAGGGCGGATAGTCGGGAGAGATTGCAACGAGCAGTGTCTTAGCTTCACCGCCTGTGCTTTCTGCCGGTGCTGCGGGTGCGGAAGAGCATCCTGCCAGGGATGCTACCATCATGGCAGCTGTGAGTGTCTTAACGATTGTAGTTGTCTTCATAATCTTTTACCTCCATGCGACAAAGAAACAAAAAGATCGTCCCGTATATATAAGGACGATCAGAAAGCGCGGTTCCACCTTAACTTCTTCATGCACTGCATGAAGCACTTATGCCGTTATCGCTGACAGCGGGATCATTTCGGCATAGGCCTTCCCTGATCCGGCTCCGGACTTCGTTCATTTCCTCTGCCCTGATCCCCATCGCATCATCACGGGACTCGCTTGCAGGTATCGGGAAACTACTTCTTTCCTTCTTTGCCTTGCATGTATTATAAGTTTTCACTCCGGATAAACAATAGATATACGGACAATAAATGAAAGAAAATATGTTATCGGATGTAAATTTACGAAATCCATTTTCATTCGACTGCTGCTCAGTTTTTTATCTTCCCCTCTGCTTACGGATATGACCCAGCTGCAGTACGGATACAGCCATCAGAACTGCAATCACAAGCAGAAAGCCTTTCGTCAGCCACAGCCAGAACATATAGGCATAGGACATCTCCTCCTGTAAATACATCATTGTCATCAAATACAGCAGTGATACGCCTGCATACAGCCACGCACATGTTTCCATTACTCTTTCCAGTTTCATCTGCATCATCTCCTTCCAGCATCTACAGAATAAGAAAAACACCAGAGAAATCCCATGGCTGAAACCTTGCGATTCTCTGATGTTTTTGCATGATTTATTCAGGCAAGATGCAGCATCTGAATCAGAAGCAGATAGGATAAACCATAATAGGTTACAACTGCTACCAGGTCATTGACGGTTGTAATCAGCGGTCCTGAAGCAACTGCCGGATCGACATGAATGCGATGGAAGAACATCGGTACAATCGTACCGACCACACTCGATATCAGCATCGCCGTCATCAAGGCAATACCGACACAGGCGGAGATGACAAAAGCCTGTGCGAAGGCAGTATTCTTTACCCAGGCAATATAGAGACCGATGGAGACAAAGGACAGTACACCGAGAAACATACCATTGGAAAGACCGACCTTCATTTCCTTGAAGACCAGCTTCATCTTTTCCTTAGCGGATACATTCTCATCCATTAATACACGGATCGTGACCGCCAGAGATTGTGTACCGACATTGCCGGCCATATCGAGAATCAATGACTGAAAGCACATGATGATCGGCAGTGAAGCAACGACTCCTTCAAAGATTCCGACAACACCGGATACCCCGATACCAAGCACCAGTAAAACAATCAGCCACGGCAGTCGTTTCTTCATGCTGGTTAAGACTGTTTCCTCAAGATCCTCCTGAGAGGTTAACCCGGCCAGCTTTGCATAGTCTTCGCCAAGTTCTTCGTCGACTACTTCAATGACATCCTGAGCAGTGATGATGCCAAGCAGATGTTCCTGTTCATCCAGTACAGCCATGGAGTCTTCTTCATAACTGCGGATTCTTTCGATGCAGTCCGCGATCTTCTCATGCGCCAGGACATAGGGACTGGCTTCATAGATCACAGAAGATAAAGTGTCATGTTCTCTGGCTCTGATCAGATCCTTAAGACGGATGGTACCAAAGAACTTTCCTTCACTGTCAATGACATAAATAATTGAGATATTATCATTCTCACCGGCCTGTTCCACCATCGCATGCATTGCTTCCTTAATGCTCAATGTATCAGGAATACCGATATAGTTTGTAGTCATGTGAGAACCGATCTCATCGTCTTCATAGGAGAGAATCATCTGGATGTCTTCACTGGCTTCCGGCTCCATCAAAGCCACCAGCTGCATCTGTTCTTCCTCATCCATTTCTTCCAGTACATCAACAGCATCATCCGCATCCATGTTTGCGATCAGACTCGCGGCCTGCTGTACGGAAAGTTCAGACAGATACTCATGGGCATCTTCCATGTAGGCGATAATTTCAGATAAGTATTCAGCAGGAAGTGAAGCATAGACATGCTTTCTTTCTTCCGTGCTTAACTCTGTCATTGCATCCGCAATATCACTTTCATGATAATCAGAAAGCTTCAATGCAATATCACTGCTTTCTCCTGCTTTCTTCAAGAGTGCAAGAATCTCTTCATTGTATGTATTCTTCATTGCCGTTTCCTCCTTACAACTGGTCATTGAACTGATAGCCGACACCCCAGATGGTCAGTATATACTTCGGAGCATCGGGATCCGGTTCAATCTTCCGGCGCAGTTTACGAATGAATGCCATGATGTTGGAATCATCCATGATATAGTCATCAGACCAGACCGATCGATAGATCTCTTCTCTGGTAAATACAGTTCCTCTGTTCTCTGACAGAAACAGCAGGATATCAAACTCCTTCGGAGTCAGAAAGATTTCCTCCCCGCTTCTGAACACTCTGCGTTTACGTACATCAATGCACAGATCGCCGCTTTCCAGCAGATACGCTGTACGTACCGGTTTCTGACATTGTGCTTCTACGACCAGTGAAGCATATGCACCGGAGAACAGATTCAAAAGTTCCGTTCGCATCATACCCTCGGGAAGATGTTCCTGAAGCCAGCGAATATCACAGGAATCAAGATTGAGATAGCCGATCTTTTTCTTCATCTTCCTGCCTCCTTCCTGCTGTTGAAAGCTTCCTTAAGCCACGCAAAAAGAATTGCAGATATGTACCTGCAGCTTCATTATAGACAGCCGATTCTACTGAAACTCTTGCTTTTTTCTTGCGTTTCTAACGTTCACGGAACAGGTTGTATATACTGAATGCGGTACTTTTCTATATAAAAGTACCGCGTACCATACTAGAATATATTCGAACAATACAGGAGGGATTATGACAATTGCAAACAAGCTCAACTGCAATATTGAACCTGTAGAAAAGAAATGCTTTGATGTACTGATCGAATTGATGCAGACAAGAAATCTCGAACAATGTTCTCTGAGTGAAATCCTGCAGAAAGCAGAGATCGGCAAATCCACGTTCTATCGTCACTACAGGGATAAGTATGATCTGCTCAATCAGAGTTATCAGAATCTGCTGGGTCAGACCTTCTTTACCATCCAGGAAGGTGCTTCCTACAAGAAAGCATTCCTGACCTTATATACTACCCTGCAGGAACATCGTCAGTTCTTCTATCATGCTTTCGCTTCCGAAGGTCAGAACAGTTTAAGAGACTGTATCTATGAGACGATGATGGAAGGCCTAGCCTCCCTGCTTTCCGCCCATGGCTTCTCCTCCGAGAATATCCATAACCGCTATATCATTGAAGCCTATGTTTCCGGCACTCTGCATATTACCTACACATGGATGCTGAATGGTGCTAAGGAATCGGTAGAGGAAATGCTGAAGCTGGTATATACGCTGATGCCGGAAGATATCCGTACAATCATCATGCTGAATTATATGTGAAACTTTTATCATAAAGAGTTCCTTGAGAGAGGAACTCTTTTATAGTGATAATACGTGTATTAGAGGAGGGACAAACTATGTCTAAGAAGATTTCTCGTCGTACATTCCTCAAGGGTTCCGCAGCTGCTGCAGCTGCAGGCTTCCTTGGTGCTTGTACAGCTCCCGCTGCGGCTTCATCCGCTTCCGAACCCACAACAAAGTGGGATCGTGAATATGATGTCATCGTAGCAGGTGCAGGCGGAACAGGTCTGTGCGCAGCTGCTGCAGCTGCTGAACAGGGTGCTTCCGTTATCATGTTCGAAAAGGCCGGTATTATCGGCGGTACAACTAACCTCTCCGGCGGCGTTATGCAGGCTGCAGGTACAGATGTACAGAAGGCTACTTCCAAGTATCAGGATGATACTCCTGAAAAGCATGCTCAGGAATGGATCGCTGAAGGCGAAGGCAACCTGGATGAAGATCTGGTAAGAGACCTGGCTTATGGTGCTCCTGACTGCATCAACTGGCTGGCTGAAAAGTGCGGTATCAAGTGGACTAACGTATATGGTCATTGCCATGTACCTTATGTAGATGAAAGTCTGCAGGCTGACCGTATTCATGTATACGAAGGCGGCGGCAACTCCGGTCAGGGCGGTGTATATACACAGGCTGTATATGCATATGCTAAGGAACTGGGTG
>JAZUHS010000148.1:0-2575 GCA_045641845.1 Bulleidia sp.
AATACTCTCGCAGGCATTTGATCTGCTCATCTGTTTTTCTCGGAAGATCCGGCAGTCCGAAATTCTCTCTGAAATACGCATACTGCAAATACCTGAAAACTCTTATTTCGCGTTCCAATTCTTTAGATGATTCAAACTCAGCGATCAAAGCATCATAGTTCTTCTGAAGATTCAGCCAGTATTCTGTACTGGTTCCCAGCATTCGGGATAATTTCATAGCTATATCAATGGACAGACTCTGCTCTCCGCGTACCAGAATACTCAGATTCTTCGGCGTAGTATCTAAGCGACTTGCAAAGTCTTTCTGAGACAGCCCGCTTTCCTCAATGATTTCCTTGATATAGTATCCGGGATGAAAAGCAATCCTACCATGATATTCAATGTAGTTACTCATAATGATTACTGACCTCCTTCACTTCAACAACTCTGACCGCACAGGCAATCTCGATAATTCTGCAGGTCATAGATCAGCACATCATTCCTGAACTCTGCTGTTACTGCATAGTTGACACATATCGCCCTATCATTCGATTACCCATTAGGTAATTCAAACATACTATCAAGTGAATCTCCAGTCAACCATGCGCCTTCTCTTTCCGTAATAATTCAGCCATTAGGAACAGTGATATCAAAACTCTCATACACTTACAGCAAACAGAAAAGAAGTACGGATGATTCTTCTCCGTACTCCTCATTTCTATCGTTTCGGAAGGATTCTGGTACCGCATCTTGCCGCATATACATGTCCTTCTTTGTCACTTAAGAACTGTACATACTGATCACTGCGTTTCTTAGAGACAATACCTGTATTCTTCCAGGCAGGATGTACTTCATCCTCGACTGCGTTACGTACAATGAAAACCTTGCTGTCTTCTGTACGGATCTCAAAGGCATCTCCTTCATCCCCTTCATACTTTCCTTTGATTTCCTGCAGATATGCATCTGTCCATGTACATGTCGGATGTACAGGCTTTTCGGGAATCATATCAAGGTTCATGAATGTACGCAGTGCGGCATCGCTGATCAAAGATACCGGAACACTCTGTGTATTGCAGAGAACGATGACACCGATACCTGCTTCATGAGACCAGGCAATATTGGAGGATACACCGGGAAGAGAACCGCCATGCTGGATGACAGTATAGTCTGTACCGGGAATCATTCTGTTCTCAAGGCCAAAGCAGTACCATACACCGGGTTTCTCCAGTACATCAGGTGTTTCCATCTTCCTGATCGATGCAGGTGAAAGAATAGTGCTGCCATGATGCAGATACATGCCGACATACTTTTCCATGTCCTTCAATGTAGACTTCATAGCGCCGCCGCCATTAAGAACATATGCGACATGATAATAGTCATGATCCTTTCTCCATCCATCCTCTTCTTCTGTATACAGTACAGCCGAATTCTCATCCAATGCCGGCTTCAGGAAACTGCATGTACTTCTTTCCATATCCAACGGTTCAAGAATATGCTTTTCCAGATACCGTGCAAAGGAATCACAGTCAGACTGTGTACGGATGATATCACTCAAAAGACCATAGCCGTCATTGGAATAGGACATCTGTTCCCCAGGTTCACCAGTGAATGATGTCTGCCTGGAAAGATTGCCTGCGACCATCTGTACGCCAATACGGGCAAAGTCATCATTGTAGATCAGTTCATTCTCAAGACTGTCTTCAATACCAGTGACAGGCAGTTCCTTTTCTACAGTTCTTCGATACTGCGGAAAGAAACCGCCGGAGTGGGAGAGCAGATGATGAATGCGGACAATGCCATGGTTTTCAGGATCCTTGTAATCCGGGATATACTTTGATACCGGATCTTCCAGATCAATCTTTCCTTCTTCGGCTAACTGCATGATCGCAGCAGCTGTAAAGGACTTTGTGACAGAAGCAAGACCGAAGATCGTATCTTCATTGACTGCAAGATGCTTCTCTGCATCACGTTCTCCGAAGAACTGACGATACAGACTGTTTCCTTCTTCATCAATCACAGATACAGCAATTCCCCGTGCCTGTGCTTCCTGCATGATTTCTTTAATATACTCTTCCAGTTCACGGATTTTCTTTTCATCCATAGAACATTCCTCCTGAATAATTACTTCAATGGTGCAAGTTCAATGCCTTCTTTGAGCAGTGCTTCTCTGATGACTCTGGAGAATTCCAGTGCTGCCGGACTGTCGCCATGAATGCAGATGGAATCAGCACGTACATCAATATCCTTGCCGGTAATGGCAGTAACCTTGCCTTCCTTGACCATACGGATGACACGGGCTGCAGCTTCATTGGCATCCGTAATCATAGCACCGGGCTTCTTACGGTTAACCAAAGTACCGTCTTCTTCATAGGCACGGTCTGCGAATACTTCATAGGCAGTCGGAAGATTGATCTTCTCTGCTTCAATAACCATGCTGCTGCCGGCAGGAGCTAAGAGAATCAGCTCAGGATTGACGGCCTGAATACCTCTGGCAATTGCTTCTGCCATCTTAGCATCCTTGGCTGCCATGTTATATAAAGCACCATGTGGCTTTACATGCTGTAAAGATACACCCTCAGCTTTGCAGAAGGCATCC